>NZ_JBEZBW010000034.1:0-72418 GCF_040647305.1 Saccharothrix sp. NPDC042600
CGGCGGCGGGCGGCTCGGCGGCGTCCTGCGGGGCGGCGGCGGCCTCGGCGGCGGGCGCGCTCTCGGTGGACGGGTCGGCCGGTGGCGGGTCGGCCGGGGTCTCCGTGGCGGGTTCCGGGGTCGGCGGGACCATCACCTTGGTCGCCGGGGCGTGCGGCAGTGCCGCGGCCAGGACGGTGGCCGGGTCCGCCGACTCCTCGTTGAGCATCCGGACCGCCTCGGCCATCGTGGGCCGGGTCTCCGGGTTCGGGTCGAGCAGCCGCGTCAGCACCGGTTCCAGCGACCCGGCGTTGCGCGGCGGCGGGTACTTGCCCTCGGCCGCCTTGTGCAGCAGCAGGATCGGGTTGCCGTCCGTGCCGAACGGCGGTGCGCCCTCCAGCGCCGCGTACAGGGTCGCGCCGACGCCGAACACGTCGGCCGGGAACCCGATCTCCTCGCCGCGCGCGACCTCGGGGGCCAGGTAGGCGGGGGTGCCGACGAGCATGCCGGTCGCCGTGATCGTCCCCTCGCCCGCCACCCGGGAGGTGCCGAAGTCGGTGACCTTGACCGTGCCGAACTCGGTCACCAGGACGTTGCCGGGCTTGACGTCGCGGTGCACCACGCCGGACGCGTGCGCCGCCGCCAGGCCGGACGCGAGCTGCGCGCCGATCCGCCGCACCTCGTCCGGCGGCAGGGCGCCGCGCTCGGCCAGGATCGCCGCGAGGCTGCGCGACGGCAGGTACTCCATCACCAGCCACGGCCGGTTGTCGTCCTCGACCACGTCGTAGAGCGCGATCACGTTGGCGTGCTGGAGCCGGGCGGCGATCCGGCCCTCGCGGACCGCGCGGCGCACCGAGTCGGAGTCGAAACCGTTGCGGGTCACCAACTCCTTGAGCGCGACGATGCGTCGCAACCGGGTGTCCTCGGCGCGCCAGACCACGCCCATGCCACCCGCGCCGATCCGGTCCGTCAACCGGTACCGGCCCGCGACGGTCCGCTGCTCCACCACTTCCCCCATCCCCTCGGTGATCTCGCCCGCCCGATCCGGTGACCGTCGAACGTGTGTACCCGACCACGATGCCGGCCATGCGCCGCGCCGTCCGCGAGCGCCCCGTGGTGTGTCGCGCACACCGACCGCTCCCGTGGACCCCGGAAATGCCGATCACGACCACGGAAAGAAATGAATGGTAAGGCTAACCTAATCATTCCCGTGTTGCGACCATGGAATAGCTGGGGCACTGTTCGAATCGGCGAAACAAACGACCGAGGAGCCGGCATGACCACCACTGAAATGCCCCACGTCAGCGAGTGCACCGTCGCGGGCTGTTCGTACAACCACGACGGCTGCCACGCCTTCGCCATCACCGTGAGCGGCCACAACGGCGCGGCGGACTGCGGGACGTTCATCCCGCTGTCGCGCAAGGGCGGCCTGGACCGGGTGATCGCGCAGGTCGGCGCGTGTCAGCGCGCGGACTGCACGTACAACCGCGACCTGGAATGCACGGCCCCCGACATCCGGGTCGGTCCGGGCGAGGGCGGCCACGCGGCGAACTGCCTCACCTACTCGCCGCGGTGAATCGACGACCCGCGGCCGGCCGCCCGCCCGTCACGCCGTCGGCTTCGACCACCACCTGGCCCGCGCCACGACGTCGAAGCCGAACGAGTCGTACAGCGGGCGGCCGGCCTCGGTCGCGGTGAGGGTGACCGGCACGTCCCACCCGTCGAGCGCGGCGTTCAGCAGTGCCCGCCCGACGCCCCGTGAGCGGTGCTCCGGGAGGGTGGTCACCCAGTACAGCCCGGTGGCCTGACCGTCCGCGATGGACAGACACGCGCCGGCCGCCTCCCCGTCCCGCTCCGCCAGGTGCATCCGCGCCTCGGGCCGGTCGAGCAGGGCGGGGGTGAACGCCTCCCCCGGCGCGAACCCGGGCAGCGGGAACCCGTCCAGCACCACTCGCTCGAACACGGCGACCTGCTCGGCGGTCCCGACTTCGCGCACTCCCGACGCCGGCGCGGCCACGGGTCCGGGCTGCCGCACCATGACCGGCAGCTCATGGCCCTCCAGCCCCCACGGCGCGCAGTCGAGCACCCCGAACGAGTCCTCGACCGTCACGCGCCGCTCGCCGGCCGCCGCCACGAGGTCGCCCACCTCGGCGATGGCGCGGGGGCCGGGTTCCGGGTCGAGCACCAGCACGCGCAGCAGGCCGGGGCCGATCATCGCGGAGAAGCCGGCGCGGCGGAGCAGCTCGTGGCCGCGGGTCTCGGCGAGGACGGCGAGCAGGACGTCGGAGTTGCGCGTGGCGAGGGCCAGGGAGGCTGGGACGACGGAGGTCATGATCGGACTGTATGCGCCCGATCGGCCTCCGGCCCCCGGTTCCATCGTCCCACCGGGGGCCGACAAAACGGCCCGCGCCGGCCGCTACCGCCGGTTGAGCAGCTGGTCGAACGGGACGAAGGTGTCCGCGGGCTTGGTCGCCACCCGGCCCTCCAGCAGCCCCGCCAGTTCGCCCGCCGCCCGCTCGATGCGGTCCGACAGGCCCTGCGGCGCGCCCCAGTCCGAGGACGCCGCGTAGACGCCCGTCGGCACCACGATCGCCCGCAGGTACGCGAACAACGGGCGCAACGCGTGGTCCAGCACCAGCGAGTGGCGCTCGGTCCCGCCGGTCGCCGCGATCAGCACCGGCTTGCCCACCAGCGCGTCCGGCTCCAGCACGTCCACGAACGACTTGAACAGCCCGCTGTAGGACGCGTTGAAGGTCGGCGTCACGACCACGAGGCCGTCGGCGGTCACGACGTCGTCCACGACCGCCTTCAACCGCGCGCTCGGGAAGCCCGTCACCAGGTTGTCCGCCACGTCCCGCGCCACGTCCCGCAAGCGGAACGACCGCGGCTCCACGGGCAGCTCGCGCTCCACGGCGGCGGCGAGCCGGTCGGCCAGCAGGTGGCTGGACGACGGCTCGCCGAGACCCGCCGACACCACGGCCAGGGTCGTCACTTCACGGTCTCCTTCACGCGCGAGGTGTGGGTGGGGGCGTCCGGCACGTCCGCGGGCCGGCCGACGGCGAACTCGCGGCGCAGCACGGGCACGATCTCGCCCAGCAGGTCCAGCTGCTCCAGCACCGTCTTCAGGGGCAGACCGGCGTGGTCCACCAGGAACAACTGGCGCTGGTAGTCGCCGAAGTGCTCGCGGAAGGTCAGTGTCTTGTCGATGACCTCCTGCGGGCTGCCGACGGTCAGCGGCGTCTGCGCCTGGAAGTCCTCCAGCGACGGACCGTGGCCGTAGACCGGGGCGTTGTCGAAGTACGGGCGGAACTCGCGGACGGCGTCCTGGGAGTTGCGGCGCATGAACACCTGGCCGCCGAGGCCGACGATCGCCTGGTGCGCGGCGCCGTGCCCGTAGTGCTCGTAGCGCTCCCGGTACAGGTTGATCAGCCGCTGGAAGTGCTCCTTGGGCCAGAAGATGTTGTTGGCGAAGAACCCGTCGCCGTAGTAGGCGGCCTGCTCCGCGATCTCCGGGCTGCGGATCGACCCGTGCCACACGAACGGCGGCACGCCGTCGAGCGGGCGGGGCGTCGAGGTGAACGACTGGAGCGGCGTGCGGAAGCGGCCCTGCCAGTCCACCACGTCCTCGCGCCACAACCGGTGCAGCAGGTGGTAGTTCTCGATGGCCAGGTCGATGCCGTCGCGGATGTCCTTGCCGAACCACGGGTACACCGGCCCGGTGTTGCCCCGGCCCATGATCAGGTCCACCCGGCCGTCGGCCAGGTGCTGCAGCATCGCGTAGTCCTCGGCGATCTTGACCGGGTCGTTCGTGGTGATCAGCGTGGTCGCGGTGGACAGCACGAGGCGCTGCGTGCGCGCCGCGATGTAGCCGAGCATCGTCGTGGGCGAGGACGGCACGAACGGCGGGTTGTGGTGCTCGCCGGTCGCGAACACGTCGAGGCCGACCTCCTCGGCCTTCAGCGCGATCTCGACCATCGCCTTGATGCGCTCGGCCTCGGTCGGCGTCCGGCCCGTGGTGGGGTCGGGCGTCACGTCGCCGACGGTGAAGACACCGAACTGCATAGCCGCTCCTCGGTCCAAGTAGTTGTACTTTCAACTACTGCGCACAACAGTACCGCCTCGATCGCTATTCCGGTGTTGCCGGGTGGCGCGGACCACGCCAGGGTGTGTGGCCGGGGTCACTCACACGGGGGATTTCATGCGGTTCGCGTGGCGCGAGACGGGGGTCGTGGTCGCGGTCCAGGCGGTGGTGCTGACCACGCTGTCCGACCGGTACGGGTTCCACCGCGACGAGCTGTACTTCCTCGCCGCAGGCAGGCGCCCGGCCTGGGGTTACGTCGACCAGCCGCCGCTGACGCCACTGCTCGCGCGGGCGTTCTCGGCGGCGCTCGGGGAGACGCCGTCGGGGATCCGGGTCGCCGCCACCCTGCTCGCCGCCGCCACGACGGTCGTGGTGGCGATGATCACCGCGGAACTCGGCGGCGGGCGGGCCGCGCAGGTCTTCGCCGCCGCCGCGACGGCGCTGTCCGGGTTCGTCCTGGGCGTCTCGCACATGCTGTCCACGGCCACGGTGGACCTGCTGCTGTGGGTGGCGATCGCGTACTGCTTCCTGCGCGTGCTGCGCGGTGACGGCCGGTGGTGGGTGGCGGTCGGCACGGCCGTCGGCGTGGCGATGACGAACAAGTGGCTGGTGCCGTTGCTGGTGGTCTCGCTCGGCTTCGCGCTGCTCGTCACCGGGCCGCGCAAGGCGCTGGTGAGCCGGTGGCTGCCGGTCGGGGCGCTGGTGGCGGCGGCGATCACGGCCCCGGTGTTCCGGTGGCAGGCGGAGCACGACTTCCCGCTGCTGACCGTCGCGGGCGGGATCAGCGAGGTGGACGGCGGCGAGAACCGCGCGATGTTCGTGCCGCTGCAACTGCTCTACCTGTCACCGGTGCTGGTGCCGGTCTGGGTGGCGGGGTTCGTGCGGCTGTGGCGGGACGAGCGGCTGCGGTCGGTCGCGCTCGCCTACCCGGTGCTGTGCGTGATCACGCTGGTCAGCGGCGGGAAGCCGTACTACACCATGCCGTTGCTGGTGGTCCTGGTCGCCGCCGGCGCCGAACCCGCCGTGCGCTGGGCCGCCCGGCACCGGGTGTGGGCGGGCGCGGCGGCGGTCGTCGGCACGGCCCTGTCCGTCGTGATCAGCCTGCCCGTGCTGCCGGCCGCGCGACTCGGCCCGACACTGGCCGTCAACCCCGAGGCGGGCGAACAGGTCGGCTGGCCGGAACTGACCGCGACGGTCGCGCGGGTGTGGGCGACGATCCCGCCCGGACAACGCGCCGAAGCGGTCGTCTTCACCCGCAACTACGGCCAGGCGGGCGCGATCGAGCGCTTCGGCCCGGCCCACGGCCTGCCCCGGCCGCACTCGGGCCACATGTCCTACGCCGACTGGGGACCGCCCGACGACCGGTTCGACGGGCCGGTGCTGGTGGTGGGCCGGCGGAGCCCGGAGTTCACCGAGTGCCGGGTGGTCGAGATCCACCGCGCGGTCGTCGCGAACGAGGAGGACGGGACCGACGTGGCGCTGTGCAGGGCGCCGCGGTGGTCGAGCACCTGGCCGCAACTGCGTCGGTACTACGGCTGACCCGGACGCCGCGGCGCGCGCCACCGGGCACACCCCGGGATTGGTAGGTGAACATGACATTCATTAACATGGCCGGGTGACCGCCGTCGTCGACTCGTCCGCCCGCGACTTCCGCCGCTACCTCGCCGCCCGCCTGCTGTCCGTCGCGGGCAGCCTGGTGTCGGTGGTGGCGTTGCCCGTGCTGGTCTACCAGCTCACCGGGTCCGCCGGCTGGACCTCGGCCGTCGCCGCCGCCGAAGCGCTGCCGTACCTGGTGTTCGGGCTGCTCGCGGGAGCGCTGGCGGACCGGGTGGACCGGCGGGTGCTCATGGTGTCGCTCGACCTCGTGGTGGCGGGCGCGTTGGCGACGATCCCCCTGGCGTGGTGGGCGGGCGTGCTGACGGCGGGTCACGTGGTGGCGGTGGCGTTCGTCGCGCAGACCGCGTTCGTGTTCTTCGACGCGGCCAACTTCGGCGCGCTGCCCGCGTTGGTGGGCAAGGACAAGCTCACCGCCGCCTACGCCAAGCTCTACGGCCGCACCACGGTCGCCGAACTGGCCGTGCCGCCGCTGGCCGGCCTGCTGGTGGCGGTCGTCGCGCCGGCGAGCCTGGTCGCGGTCAACGCGTTGACCGCCGTGGGGTCGGCGCTGCTGGTCCGCGCGGTCCGGTCGGCCCTGTCCACGCCGCGCGCCGACGGCGCGACGCTGGTCCGCGACATCGGCTCCGGCCTGCGGTTCGTGTGGGGCAACCCGATCGTCCGCACGCTGACCCTGGTCGGCGCGACGCACTCGGCCGCGGCGGGCGCGTGGGTGGCCGTGCTGGTGCCGTGGGCGGACCGGGTGCTGGGGGTGCGGCCGTCCGGGGACGTCCGGTTGGCGGCGCTGTTCAGCTGTTGGGGCGTGGGCGCGCTCGTCGCGTCGCGGCTGCTGCCGAAGCTGACCGAACGGTGGGGCGGGGCGCGGCTCGCGCTGGCCGGGTTGCCGGCGTCGCTGGCGTGCGCGGCCGGGGCGTTGCTGAGCACGCACTGGGCCGCGGCGATGGTGGCCGCGGTCGCCTGGGGCACCGCGCACTCGACCGTCGTCATCAACGCCATCACCTATCGCCAACAGGTGTGCCCGCCGGACATGCAGTCCCGCGTCAACACGACCGCCCGCATGATCGCGTGGGGACTCGGCCAACCGGCGGGCGCGGCGCTGGCCGGCGCGGTGGCGGTGGCGGCCGGGCCGCGCGCGGGACTCGGCGCGGGCGTGGCGCTGATGGCCGTCGGGGTCGCGCTGGCGTGGGTGACGCCGACCCTGCGCCGGGAAGCCACCCGCTGACCCACCGCTGCCCACCGACCCGCCGCTGCCGCGCGCAACCACCGCCGTCGCGCAATCACCTCCGGCGCGCGGAACTACCACTGCCAGCGGAACCCGTAGCTGCCCGGACCCAGGTCGAGCGCGACCCCCAGGAGCGACCCGCTCGCGTCCACCTCCGCCGGCAGCACGGTCTCGGCCCGCCCCTCCGGCCGCCGGTACTGCTGGCACGACACCGGCCGCACGGCGGCGTCGAACGCCACCTCCAGCACGTACTCCCGCACCGGCAGCCGGAACTTGCGCCCGCAGTGGGTCACGACCGCGTGCGGCCGGCTGACCAGCTCGTGCTCGATGACGATGCTCTGCCCGCGCCGCAACGCCCGGTCGAACAGCAACTCCGCGCACACCACCCCGACGTCCGAGCAGCTCACCATGCGCCCCACCACGCAGTGCCGCACCGGCCGCAGCACCGGCAACGGCCGGCCAGGCTGCTCGCCGACGATCACCACCCACCGGTCCGCCCCGTCGGCCTCGGCGCGCAGCACGTGCCGCGACCGGATGACGTGCTCGGCGCGGTCGGCCGCCACGGTGACGAAGTCGTGCTGGCTCAACCGGGTCAGCTGCTCGTCCCACCCGGTGTCCACCTGCCGCACGGCCCACTCGACGGTCTCCGGCCGCGACCACAGGGCGCTGATCGGCAACGGCTCGTCGGGCACCCGCTTCAACCACCGCCCGCGCGGCCGGGGCGGCCCCAGCAGGCCCTCCAGGTGCCCGGCCGGCAGGTCGAGGATGTCCTCCAGCAACCCGATCGCCCTCAACGACGACCGCCGCTCGGGCCGGCTGCGCCCCGACTGCCAGTAGCTCAACGTCGCCAGGCTGACCTTGACGCCGTGCTGCGCCAGGTGCTCGCGGATGCGTTCCAACCCCAGTCCGCGGGCCGCGATCGCCGCGCGCAGGGCACCGGCGAACGTGTCCGTTCTCGCTGTGTCCATGACCGCTCCCCCTTGCTGTTGCCACGGTATTGCCGCAGCAGCACCCCGGGGAATGGCTTTATGCCCCCTTTTTATGTCCCCGTCCCGGATCGCGGGACGCCGCGCCCGACGACGAACAACACCAGCGGGACGTCCTGTTCTCCGCCCCCGACAAGGGCTTTGACCGCGTCGTCGGAGAATCCGGCGACCGCGCACCCGTGCAATCCCAGCGCGGTCGCCACCAGGTAGAGGTTCTGCACCGCCACCCCGGCGTCCACGTGCGCGGTGCGGTAATGGCGTGATCCGTATTTCGCCAGCCCCGGACCCATCCGTCCACTGAGGACGACGACGGTGTCGGCCCGCCGCGCGAATTCCTCCTGCGCGAACACACCGTCCAGGTCACCCGGCCCCAAAGGCGACAACGCGTGCGCCTCGCGCAAGTACTCGAACACCGTTCTTTCCCGCACGACGTGCACCGCGATGGTCGGTAGTCCACCCGCGTTGGGATTGGTGCCCAGCACGTGCGGGCCCGACCGCCGCTGCACACCGACCGCGAACCGCAGCAACGCGCCGAGGTCCGCGAGGCTCAACGGCCGGTACGTGTAGTGCGATCGGCGGGACAGCAGCGCGTCCGCCAGCGTCATCGCCGGCGCCACCGGCTCGGGCAGCGGGATCACAGGAACGGCGGCGGGTCGAACAGGACGCGCGCCGGGTCGCCCCAGCGCGGCAGGCCCAGGTAGCGGAAGGCGGCGGGCGCGTTGGGCACCAGTCCGGTCGCGCACACCCGCACCACGTGCAGTCCCGCCTCGGCCACGTCGGGCGTGGTCAGGTCGGCGGTGGCGATCCGGTGGCCGCCCAGGCTCGCCCGCAGGTCCGCCAGGTCGCCCCGGGGTTCCAGCGCCACCATGCTTTCGGGACGCGTGAACCGGTGCAGCAGCTCGTCCTGCGTGCGCGGGTCGAGCCACACCTGGACCTGCGCGCCCAGGTCGCGCACGGCGGCGAAGTGCTCGCCGACGTCGTCGCGGTACCGGCGATCGGCGCGGTGGTCGAGGTAGAGGCCCTCGGCGAGGATCCCGGCCGAGATGGACTCGAACACCCAGCCGTCCGGGGCCAGCAGCCCTTGGGTGAAGATCCAGGTGTGCAAGGCCTCCAACACGGCCTTGGCGCACGCCTCCGCCGGGTCGAACCGGGCCGCGCCGCCGCCCGCGACGATGCCGGTCGCCCGGTCCACCACCACCGCGCCGACGCACCACACCGGGTGCTCGGTGGGCAGCTCGACCAGGTGCACCTCCAGTGGGCACCCGGCCAGTTCGGCGGCCAGGCCCGGCACGTCCCCGACCGCGATGCCCGTGGTGGGGGCACCGAGGTGCCACCAGCGTTCGAGGGCGTCCCGCTCGACCAGTTCGAGCAGGGCGCGGGTGAACGCGTCCTCCGCGCTGACGCCCGTGGCGATGCCGGCGTAGTTCAGGTGGTGCAGGCGGGGTTCGGCGCGGCGGGCCCCGGAGTGGTAGTTCAGGTGGACCCAGGACGCGGGCAGCAGGCACGGTTCGCCGTCCTCCTCGCCCTCGACCCAGGCGATCCGCGTGTCGTCGGTGAAGCGCCGGTAGGGGAAGCCGGGCGTGTCGTACTGCCAGTCGGCGAAGAACGGCAGGTCCGCCGGGCCGAAGTGGCGGGCGCCCCCGGCGGCGAGTTCGGCGGGCGTGGCGTGGCGCAGACCGGGCGGCACCCGGTTGCCGCAGTACCGCTCGACCGCCTCCCCCACGGCCGCCGCGCGGGCCGCCTCCACGTCGCCGAACGAGGTGCCCAGGCTGACCCGGTCCGCGGGCCACACCCCGAGCCGGCGCGCGTCGGCGACCTCGGCGGTGACGGCCCGGTAGCGGCGCGGGACGCCGGCCACCGGGGCGACGTCCACCAGCCGGCGCACGACGCCGGTCATCGGGTCCACCAACAACGTCACGAGGCGACCTCCTCGGGTAGGGCGGCGGCGGGCACGGTGTCGGCGCCGCCGGGGTGCCAGGGGATGCGGGCGTCGGCGCGCAGCACGGTCCGGCGGCTCGGGAGCAGCGCGGTGGCGCGGACCGGGTCTTCGCCGGTGTGGGGGTTGCGGGCGTGCCGGGGCCAGTGGTGGCCGGCGACCTCGAAGGCGAGGCGGCCCGAGTCGGGCACGGCTCGGCCGATGGGCGGGAGGTCGACGGTGAAGGTGGCGGGCTCGCCGGGGGTGTGGGCGCGGCGGTGGACGGCGTGCGCGAGGTGCGTGCCGTCGAGCGAGAGCCGGACGACCCAGTCGGCGTCGGGCACGTCGGCGACGGCGGTCAGGGTGACCGAGACGCCACCCCGCACCTCGCCCGCGCGCAGGGGCGGGCTGAGCAGCAGCGCGGCCGAACCGGTCGCCGTGGGCAGGTTGGGCGGGGCGGCGGCGAGTCGCGCGCCGAGTGGGAGTGAGCGGAAGGGGTTTTCGGGGTCCGCGGTGAACCCGGCCCGCACGACCTCCAACTCCGCCGCCACACCGCCCGCCGCCGCACCGCCCGCCGCCGACCTCCGCCAGCCATTCGAGTCCGGCGAGACGGCGAGGAACTCCTTGCTGCCGCGCAGGTCCGCCAGGGCCCGCGCCCACGCCACGTACAGCTCGCCGATCCGACGCCCGGCCAGAGCGGCGCCCGGCGCGGGGGCGTCCAGTTCGTGCCCCCACGGTCCGAGCACCAGCCGGCTCGGGCCGCCCCACTCCCGTGCCAACCGCACGGTGTCCGCGGCGAACGGGTCGTGCAGCCCGCCCACCGCCAGCAGCGGCACCCGCAGGCGCGGCACCGCCGTCCACAGCTCATCGGTGCGTTCGGGCGCGGCCCACAGGTCGTCCCAGCCGTCGACCAGGTCCACCACGGGCGTGTGCCGCAGGTCGGTCGACCGGACCGTCCCCACGTGCTCGCCCCACCACCCCGCGCGGCACGCCAGCCGCGCCGCCCCGCCGGGTTCCCGCGCGGTCTCCCCCAGGCCCAGCGCGGGCACGGCCGCCAGCACGCCGACCACCACGTCCGGCCGGGCGATCGCCGCGGTCACCGCGCAGTACGCCGCGTACGACGCCCCGGCCGCGATCACCCGCCGGAAACCCAAGCGCCGCACCGCGTCGACGACGCCGGCGCCGTCCACGGCCTCGGTCCGGTACGGCCGGAAGTCCCCCGCCGAGCCACCACGCCCGCGCACGTCCCCCACCACGCACGAGAACCCGCGCGCCACCCATCCCCGCGCCTCGGCGAAGTGGTGCTGACGGCCATAGGGCGTCCGGATCAGCACGACCGGCGCGTCCCGGTCGCCGGCGAACAGCGTGTGCGCCAAGCCCGCCGCGGTGAACTCACGGCGCACTGTCGGGCACCGGCAGCACGGGGTGGTCGGCGATCGCGCCGCTGTCCAGGTCGACCACGCGCAGCCGCCGGTGGGCCGGGATCGCGCCCGGCGTCAGGGAGGTGTCCGCGGCCGTCGCGCCGGTCGCCCAGCGCGCCAGGTCCTTCACCGCGAGCGCGGCGACGAGCAGGAGTTCGGCGGCGTCCGGGGCCTCGTCGCCGAGCACCGCGTCCCGCCCGGCCCAGTACGCCGCCAGGTGGCGGTGACCGGAGCCGGCGGCGGCCAGGCGGCGCGCCCGCACGTCGCGGTGGGTCACGCCGATCGGTTCCAGCAGCACGTGCCGGCCCTCGCGGCTGACCCGCTGCCAGCCGATGCCGTGGTCGGCCAAGGCGTCCAGCTCCAGCCAGCGCTCGGGCGCGGGACCGTCGTGCCAGGCCAGGACCGCCGCCGGCGCGAGGTCCAGCACGGCGTCCACCGCGGTGTCCGGCCGGAGCACGACCGGTCGCGCGCCGGCGCGGCGCAACGCCTCCGCGGCCTCGATGGCGTGGTCGGCCAGGACGGCGACGGTCCGGCGGCCCACCGGCCAGCTCGCGCGCGTCCCGACGTGGCCGGCGTGCTCGAACGCCCCCAGCTCGGGCGTCGGGTCGGCGTCGGCGCGGGTGAGCGCGGCGCGGACCCCGGCGAGCGCCGCGTCGGACAGGGCGACGGCGAACAGCTCGCCCGCCGCGTCCCGCAGCACCGGACCGGCCGGGCCGGTGAACAGTGCGGTGCCGGGCTTGAGGGTCTTCACGCGCTCCTCCTCGTCGGGGGTCCGGGGCCGCCGGGTGCGGCGGCCCCGGAGGGGGTCACTCGTCGTCGCCGCCGTCGAACGGGTTCTCGACCAGCGCGTTGCTGTGGCTGGCGGAGTTGTGCGGCAGCAGGCGCTCGGCCTCGACGGGCTCGAAGATCTCCACGAGGTGTCTCCTCTCGGTTGCGGTGTGGCCGGGTTCGACCACACCACCAACCTAATCTGGAATGACAACCATTTTCAATAGTCCGTTGGTCGTGATCCACCGCACTTCGCCCCGCACGCCGTAGACCTCGGCCAGGAACGCGGCGTCGACCACAGTGGACGGTGGGCCGTCGGCGTGCACGACACCGTCGCGCAACGCCACCACCCGGTCGGAGTACCGGGCGGCCTGGGTCAGGTCGTGCAGGACGGCGACGACGGTCAGCCCGCGTTCCCGTTGCAGCGCGCGGACCAGCTCCAGCACCTCGACCTGGTGGCGGATGTCGAGGTAGGTGGTCGGTTCGTCGAGCAGCAGCACGGGCGCGTCCTGGGCCAGCGCCAACGCGAGCCGCACCCGCTGCCGCTGCCCGCCCGACAGCCGCTCGACGGGCGTGTCCGCCCACTCGACCACCCCGGTGTCCCGCAACGCCTTGCGCACCTGGTCGTCGTCGGTCTCGCCGAGCATGCCCAGCGGACCCCTCGCGGCGTAACGGCCCTGCCGCACGAACTGCCGCACGGTCAGTCCCCGCACGTACGGGGTGGCCTGCGGCAGCAGCGAGATCCGCCGCGCCACGTCCCGCCGGGACATGCCCGTCAACGGCCGGCCGTCCACCAGCACGGCACCGTCGTTCGGCGGGTGCAGGCCCGCCAGGACGCGCAGCAGGGTCGTCTTGCCGCTGCCGTTCTCGCCGAGCAGGGTCAGCCACTCCCCCTCGGCCACCGCGAGGTCGACGCCCCGCAGCACCTCGTGCTCGCCGAACCGCACGTGCACCCCCGTCGCGCGCAGTGGCCGCCGCGGCGCGGCCCGATCACCGCTCACCAGATCCCTCCCGTCCGCCGCGCCACCACGACCAGCACCACCGCGCCCAACAGCGCCGTGATCGCCCCGGCCGGCACGTGCGCCAGCTGTCCCACCGCGTCCGACGCCGCCACCGCCGCCGCGCCCAGCGACGCCGACGCGGGCACCACCCGCCGGTGCGCCGGCCCGACCACCCACCGCGCCGCGTGCGGCGCGAGCAGGCCGACGAACGCCGTCGCCCCCACCGCCGCCACGGCCGCCGACGTGGCCACCGCCGCCAGCAGCAACACCGTGCTGCGCCAAGGGACGACGGCCAGCCCCACCGCGTGGGCGTGGTCGTCGTCCACCGCCAGCACGTCCAGCACGCCACCCAGCAGGGTCGCCACGACCAAGACCACAAGCAGCACCGGCCACAGCGGCGCCAGGTGCTCCCAGGTCCGGCCGACCAGCGACCCGAGCAGCCACCGCGACACCGCCCCGGCAAGCTGCGGACGGGCGGTGAGCACCACCAGCGTCGTGCCGACCAGCACCGACGACACGACCACGCCGCGCACCGCGACCTCGCCGGACACCCCGGCCAGCACCCACAGCACCCCGCCGCCGACGACCCCGCCGACCAGCGCCGCACCGGCCATCGGCAGCGGCTGCGCCGCCACTCCCCCGACCACCGACGCGACCACCGCGCCCAGCACCGCGCCCGACCCGACACCGGTGATCTCCGGCGACGCCAACCGGTTGCGCACGGCCGCCTGCAACAGCGCCCCCGCGATCCCCAGGCACGCCCCCGCGCACACCCCGACCAGCACGCGCGGCGCGCGCAGTTCCAGCACGACCGCCCGCGCGTGGGCGTCGTCGCCGAAGAACAACGACACGTCCGTGCTCCCGACCGCGAGCTGCGCCACCGCGCACGCCACCACCAGCACGACCAGACCGGCGATCCTCACGCCCGCCTCCGCACCAGCAGCCCGACGCCCACGGCGGCCAACGCGGTCAACCCGCCGACCGGCAGCTCCACCGGGTACAGCACGGTCCGCGCCACCAGGTCCGCGGCGACGACCACCAACGCCCCCAGCAACGCCGTCACCCCGACCGAGGGCCGCCCGAGCCGGGCCGCCAGCCGGGGCGCGAAGAACCCGACCCACGCCACCGGACCCGCCGGCCCCACCACCACCGCCACCAGCAGCGACGCCACCGCGAGCACGGCGACCCGCGCCCGTCCCGGCCGCAGCCCGGCCGACATCGCCTCGTCGTCGCCCAGCCGCAGCAGCCGGACGCGCGGCAGCACGACCAACACCGCCGGCACCGCCACCGCGAGCCCCACCGCGACCGGGACGAGCGTGGGCCACGTCGTCCCGGTCAGCGACCCGAGCAGGTAGCGCACGAGCACGCCCTGTTCCCGCGTGTCGGTCATGGCGGTCGCGGCGAGCATCACGGCCTGCGCCGCCGACCCGACCGCCGCGCCGATCAGCAGCACCGCCGCCGGACCCTCCGCGCCCCGCACCGCCACCAGCGTCAACGCCCCGCCCAGCGCGGCGCCGACCAGCGCGGGCGTGAGCGGCGCGCCGGGGACGTCCAGGCCGAACGCCACCGTCGTGCCGACCGCGGCCGCCGCCCCGCCGGACACCCCGAGCAGCTCCGGCACGGCCAGCGGGTTGCGCAGCGACTCCTGCAACAACAGCCCCGCCACCCCGAGGCACGCGCCGGCGACCGCGCCGAGCACCAGCCGGGGCGCGCGCAACTGCCACACCACGACCTGCTCCAGCTCGGTCACCGGCCACGCCACGACGGGCTGCCCCCACGCCAACGCCCCGGCGACCACCGCCACCGCGACGAGCGCGAGCAGCCTCAAGCGGGGACCTCGGCCAGCGCCTCGTCCACCACCGCCGCGAGGCTGCGCAACCCGCGCCCGGAACCCCACAGCTTGGCGTGCGTCTCGTGCACGCGGCCTTGCCGAACGGCCGGGATCTGCTTCCACACGGGGTTGTCGGCGAGCTGACCGCTCAACGTCTTGTCGTCGGGCGAGAACAGCAGCGAGTACACGAACACCACGTCCGGCTGCTTGGCCAGCAGTTCCTCGACGCTGTAGTTGCTCGCCGTGTCCACGTCGGTCCCCTTGGCGGGGAACGGGTAGGTGAACAGCTGCCCGAGCAGGTGGCCCTTGAGCGAGGACGTGGTGTCCACGCCGATCGAGTCCACGCTGCCGTACATCAGCAGCACCTTCTTGCCCGACCGCCCGTCGGCCCGGGTCTTGGCGACGGCGTCGGCGAGCTTGCCGCGGAAGGCCTCCTCCGCCTGGACGGCCCGGTCGGTGCGCCCGGTCAGCGCGCCCAGCGCGCGCAGGTAGCCGACGGACTGCTCCCAGGTCGCCGGTTCGGCCGTCCACAGTGGAGCGAACTTCTCGATCGCGGGCCGCAGCGGGTCGTGCACGCCGGGCAGGCCGATCACCAGGTCCGGCTTGAGGCCGGCGATGAACTCGACGTCCTCGCCGCCGAACGTGCCGGGCACCTTGGGCACCTCGCCCGCGTGGCCGATGACCGGCAGCAGGGTGGGGTTGGTCGTGCCGACCGGGGTGAGCCCGAGGTCGAGCACGATGTCGTCGCACAGGCCGTTGAGGCACACGATCCGCTCGGCGGGCTTGGTCAGCGTGACCTTCGTGCCGTGCGGGTCGGTGACGCTCAGGGACGGTTCGAGCGGCGCGGCCGTGCGGACGACCGGGGTGGGCCGCGCCTGGTCGGCGGCGGGGGCGGTGGTGCAGGCGGCGAGCGCCAGGCCCGCGAGGGCGAGTGCGAGGGTCCTCATCGTTCTTCCAGCCAGGAGAGCAGGGTGGCGGCGTCCCGGCGGAACGCCTCGGGCGAGTCGTCGGGCACGAACTCCAGCAGCACGTGCCGGTCGCGGCCGTCCTCGTGCAGGACGTCGAGCAGCGGGCGCCACAGGTCGGCGCGGGCGGCCAGCGGGAGGCGCTCGGTGAAGCCGTCCGGGCCCCAGGAGAAGGCGTGGACGGCGGCCAGGCGCGGGAGCAGGACGGTGACCTCGGTGAGGCACGCGTCGACGTCCGGTTGCTCCTTGGGTTGCCAGTGGGCGACCAGGTCCACGTCCTCCAGGAGGCGCAACGCCGAGGCGAGGTCGTCGGTCAGCGAGGACACGTGGTGCTCGGCCGTGACCGCGACGCCCTTGGCGGCGGCCAGGTCCACGCACCGGCGCAGGTCCTCGGTGATCTCCCCGCGCTCTTGCCGCGTGGTCTCCCGCGAGCCCTTGACCCCCGCCCACACGCGGACGCGCGGCGCGCCCAGGGTTTCGGCGGTGTCCAGGACGGCGGCGAAGTCGGCCGGGTCGCTCGCGCCGGCCTTGTAGTAGGAGCCGTAGGTGCCGATCGCCAGGTCGTGGGAGCGGCACAGCCGGGCGGCGCGCTCCGCGCTCGCGCGGTCGCCCGGCGGGACGTGCACGTCCCCGGCCCACTCGACGGCCCCCAGCCCGGCGTCGGCGGCGAGGCCGACGACCTCGTCGACCGGTCTGCCCCGGAAGGTGACCGAGGCCAATCCTGCGGTGATCATGGGTGCCCTTCACTCGAACAGGTGAGGGTTCCCATGCTTACTGGAGATGGGAGTCGTTATCAAATAAGCGGATCGCGATGTGCCACGACGACGGCGCTGTCACCGCGCCGCCAGACGACCTCGACGTGCGCGAACCCGGCGCTTCCCAGGGCTTCGACGTGCCAGGCGGCGGGCGGGTAGAAGTCGGCGGACTCGCCGTCGGCGCGGTCGGCGGCGGCAGCGGCCAACGCGGGCTGCGCGAGCGCTTCCCGCCACCACGAGTGCCACGCCCCCATCGCCGCCGACCCGCCGGACCCGGACTCATCGGACCCGGACTCATCGGACGCCGACTCACCGGCGGCAGCAGCGGCGGGTTCGGGCATCCGGTCGGCGTTGGCGAACAGGCCGCCGGGAGCCAAGACCTCGTGGATCTCGGCGTACAGCGCCCGCAGCCGCTCCGGTCCGAAGTGGTGCAGCGCCGTCCCCGCCACCACCGAGTCGAAGCGCGGCAACCCGTCCGCCCAGCCCGGGCCGCTCAGGTCGCCACGCACCACCGGCACACCCAGCGCCACCCGCGCGATCTCCAGCAGCACCGGGTCGAAGTCGAGCAGCGTCACCCCGACCGGCGTCACCCCGACCGGCTGGACCCCGGTGAGGCGGGCGGCGATCGAGCCCGTCCCGCCCGCCAGGTCCAGCACCCGACCGCGCGCCCGCGCGGCCAGGACGTCGAACGCCTCCTCCCGCCACGGCAGGAAGGGCTGTTGCTGCGCGTCCCAGCCGCGCCGCAGCGCGACGGCGGTCGCCGGGTCCAGAGTCGTCATGCCGCCAGCGTAACGACTCCGATTTTCATTTTCTGGTCTTTAGCCGCGTTCGATCAGGTGCCCCACCACGTCCGGACCCGGGTGGGCGTGGCCCGACCCGTCGCGGCGCGGGTCCACCTCCGGCAGCTCGACCGGCGACCCGTTGTCCGCCGCGCCCGCCGGACGCGGCCCGACCCACGCCAGGACCAGCCCGTTCTCCCCCTTCAGGAACCGCTGCGACCGCACGCCGCCGGTCGCCCGGCCCTTCGCCGGGTACTCCCCGAACGGCGTCACCTTCACGCTCTGCCCGGTCGACGTGACGACCATCGGCGCGCCGTGCTCGTCGTCGTCGGTCCGCACCGCCCCGAAGAACAGCACCCGCTGGCCGGCCGCGAGGTTGATCCCGGCCATGCCACCGCCCTTGAGGCCCTGCGGACGCACCAGCGACGCGCTGTAGCGCAGCAGCGACGAGTCGGACGAGACGAACACCAGCGTCTCCTCCGCGCCGCCCAGCCACGTCGCGCCGACCACCTCGTCACCCTCCTTGAGGGTGATCACCTCGAACTCCTCCGACCGCACCGGCCACTCCGGCGCGCACACCTTCACCACGCCCTGCCGCGTGCCCAGCGCCAACCCCGGCGAGTCGGTGTCGTTCAGCGGCGCGATGCCCACGACCTTCTCGCCCTTGGCCAGGTCGAGCAGCTCGCTCGCCGCCATGCCGCCGCTCAACGACACCGTCCCGCTGGCCTCCGGCAGCACCGGCAGCGGCAGCACGTCGGTCTTCACCGCGCGACCCAGGTTGGTCACCAACAACACCTGGCCGCGCGCGGTGGTGTGCACGACCGCCGCGACGGCGTCGTGCTTGGTCCGGCCGTTGCGGCGACGCGCCTCGGACGCCTCCTCCGACTCCGCCGCCGTCCGCGCCACCAGCCCGGTCGCGGACAGGATCACCTGGCACGGGTCGTCGGCGACCTCCAGCGGCCCGGCGGGCTTGGACGCCGCCAGCACCTCCTTCAGGTCGCCGTCCAGCAGCGTCGTGCGGCGCTCGGCCGACAGGTCCTTGGCCACCTTCGCCAGCTCGGCCGACACGACCTTCTTCAGCTCGCGCTCGTCGTCGAGGATCCTGCTCAGCTCGGCGATCTCGCCGCGCAACCGGTCCTGCTCGGCCTCCAGCTCGATCGAGTCGTAGCGGGTGAGGCGGCGCAGCGGCGTGTCCAGGATGTAGCCGGCCTGCACCTCCGAGAGCTTGAACGTCTTCATCAGGCCTTCCTTGGCGGCCTGCGCGTTCTCGCTGCCCCGGATCAGCCTGATGACCTTGTCGATGTCCAGCAGCGCCTTGAGCAGGCCCTCGACCAGGTGCAGCCGGTCCTCGCGCTTGCGGCGGCGGTAGCGGGTCCGCCGGGTGACGACCTCGTAGCGGTGCTTGAGGAACACCTCCAGCAGCGCCTTGAGGCCCAGCGTCTGCGGCTGCCCGTCGACCAGCACCAGGTTGTTGATGCCGAAGGACTGCTCCATGGGCGTCAACCGGTAGAGGTCGGCCAGCAGCGCCTGCGGGTTCACGCCGACCTTGCACTCGATGACGACGCGGATGCCGTTCTCGCGGTCGGTGAGGTCCTTGACGTCGGCGATCCCGGTCAGCCGCTTGGACTTGGTCACCTCGTCGGTGATCTTCTCGATGATCTTCTCCGGCCCGACGCCGTAGGGCAGTTCGGTGACCGTGATCGCCTGCCGGCCGCGACTGCCCTCCAACGGCCCGGTCTCGACCTTGGCCCGCATCCGCACCACGCCGCGCCCGGTCTCGTAGGCCTTGCGCACCTCGTCCAGGCCGAGCAGCACGCCCCCGGTCGGCAGGTCCGGGCCGGGGACGAACTCCATGAGCTTGTCCAGGTCGGCGTCGGGGTGGTTGACCAGCCACCGCGCCGCCGCCACGACCTCGCCCAGGTTGTGCGGGATCATGTTCGTCGCCATGCCGACCGCGATGCCCGAGGTGCCGTTGACCAGCAGGTTCGGGAACGCGGCGGGCAGCACGGACGGCTCCTGGAGCGAACCGTCGTAGTTGGGCCGGAAGTCGACGGTCTCCTCGTCCAGCTCACCGACCAGCAGCATCGCGGCGGGCGACATCCGAGCCTCGGTGTAACGCGAGGCGGCCGGGCCGTCGTCCGGGCTGCCGAAGTTGCCGTGCCCGTCGATCAGCGGGGTGTTGAGGGAGAAGTCCTGGGCCAGGCGGACCATCGCGTCGTAGATCGCGGTGTCGCCGTGCGGGTGGTACTTGCCCATGCAGTTGTGCACGACCTGGCCGGCCACGACGAACGCGTGCTCGTCGGACTCGACCTGGATGTCGTAGGTGGTGTCCGGGGCGGCCGGCTCGACGGCCACCACCTCGCAGGTCGCGGTCAGCTCGACCGGGTCCTCGCCGCGGGCCGCGCGGATGACCTCCACCAGGTCGTCGTGGCGGGTCTTCGTCCAGCGCAGCAGGGCGGCGGCCAGCGCGGCGGCGGGCCGGCCGGACACCCACAGGCCCCGGTCCCGCTCGGCGCGCACACCCGCGTCGGCGAGCAGCGCGTAGACCTCGTCGCGGGTGTCGGCGAACCCGATCTCCCGGCCCTCGTGGACGTGGCCCGCGCCGTCGAACAGGCCCGCCAGGAACGGCGCCCAGTGCGCGCGTTCGGCGACCATGCCCGCCGGGACCACCCGGGTGGCCGCGAGCAGTTCCACGTCCGGGTCGAAGGTGAGGACGTGCAGGTCCACGCCGTCCGCGCCCTCGTACTTGTCCCGCTCCACCGTCATCTCGTGCGCGATGGCCCAGCCGTGCGCGGTGTCCAGCGGCGCGCACTCGGCCATCGTCAGCCGCACGCGGCCGTCCTCCACGACACCGCGCGCCGCGACCAGGCCCAGCACGTAGGCCTCGACGTCACCGCCGTCGGCGACCAGCGTGGCGTGCCGGGACGCGCCGAACGCGGTGGTCGCGCGACCGGCGAGGTCGCGGGCGGCGGTCCACTCGCCGTCGTCGGTGCGGAACCGCTGGCCGGGGGTGACCAGCATGGTGTCGCCGTTCGCCCACACGACCCGGACCAGCTCGGACACCGGGTTCTCGTAGACCTCGCCGACCCGCACCGGCCGCCCGGCCGGGTCCAGGACCAGGTCGCCGACCTCGATCTCCTCGATGGCCCGCAGGCCCGCGGGCGTCGAGACCAGCGCGCCGCGCACGAAGCAGTCGCCGACCACCCGCGAGGACTTCACGTACGGGCTGGTCGGGCGGTGGCCCTGCTCGTTCATCGAGAACAGGATGCGGCGGTGCACCGGCTTGAGGCCGTCCCGCGCGTCCGGCAGCGCCCGCGAGTGGATCACCGAGTACGCGTACTCCAGGTAGGAGTCCTCGATCTCGGTGGTCAGCGAGTTGTCGAACACCTGCGCGCCCGCGCGGTCGAACGCGGACGGATCGACCCGGGTCGTGGGGGTCTTGCGGCGTGCCACTGGTGACTTCTCCTGGCTCAGACGTCGATCGCGGACTGGTCGACCCGGGCGGCCGACTCGACGAGCCACGCCCGGCGCGGCTCCACCTTCTCGCCCATCAACAACTCCAACGCGGCCTCGGCGGCCTCCGCGTCGTGCAGCGTGATCCGGCGGACGGACCGGGTGGCGGGGTTCATCGTGGTCTCCCACAACTCGTCCGCGTCCATCTCGCCCAGGCCCTTGAACCGGGGCACCGGCTTGACCACCGTCTTGCCCGCCTTCTCCAGCCGCGCGACCTTCTGCTCCATCTCGCGCTGGGTGAAGGTGAAGTGGGTCTCGGCGTTGCGCCCCTTGGTCACGACCTTGTGCAGCGGCGGCATCGCGGCGTAGAGCCGGCCGTCCTCGATCACCGGCCGCATGTACTTGGCGAACAACGTGATCAGCAGGGTCCGGATGTGCGAGCCGTCCACGTCGGCGTCGGCCATCAGGATCACGCGGCCGTACCGCATGGCCCCGAGGTCGAACGTCCGCCCGGTGCCCGCGCCGAGCACCTGCACGATGGAGGCGATCTCGGCGTTGCGCAGGGTGTCGGCCAACGACGCCTTCTGCACGTTGAGGATCTTGCCCCGCAACGGCAACAGCGCCTGGTACTCCGACACCCGGGCCATGCGCGCGCTGTTGTGGACGAACACCCCGGCCGCCAACGCGAAGTTGTGGTAACCGTCCACGGTCAGGTCGTACACGTCGGCCGTCTCGACCAACGGCTCGACAGCGGCGACGGTGTGGTTCACCTGCGCCGCGGCTTCGCGCAGCCGCGCGAGGTCACCCTCGAAGGCGTCCAGGAGCCGGTCGAACCGCAGCCCGGTACGCGCGGTCGCCGACCGCTCCTGCTCGTAGGCCGCCGCGAGTTCGACGTCGGTGAGGGACAGGAACGGGCGCAGTCGCTTGAGGGCGGCGACCCGGCGACCGTCGACCTGCCGCTGGACCCGCTCGGCCTGCGGCACCGTCGCGACGTAACGGCGGCGACCCTCCTGCGCCGCGGCGAGGTGGCCGCTGTCCGGGTCGAGCATGCGGATCTTCATGCGCAGGGCGTGCCGCTCGCCGAACTCGGGGTTGTCCCGGTGCCAGGCGAGCACGGCTTCGCGCTGCCGGTCGCGCTCAGCCTGGTCGGCGAACCTGGCGGAGGTCGCCGCGGACCGCCAGGCCCGCAGGTCGGGGTCGTCCCACTGGGCGATGGCGCGCTCACGCCACTGCTCGCGGCGCGCGGGGTCGGCGAACAGGATCCGGACCCGTTCGGCGGCGTCGGCGCGGTGTGCCGGGTCGGCCCAGTAAGCAGCCTGGCGCTCCCGCATGCGCTCGGCGTAGGTGGCGCGCTCCTCGTCGTCCAGCGACCGGTACCAGTCCTGGAAACCCTGTTCGATCCGCTCCCGGAAGGCCGGGTCCGCGTTGCGCTCGGCGAGCCGGGTCAGGCACGCCCGGCGGAACTCCGGGTCCCGCCACTGCTTCGACAGCATCACCGACTTGAACTCCGTGCCGCCGGCGGCCAGCCACGCGCGGTAGCCCTCGTGGACGTGGTCGCCCATCATCGACGCGTGCAGGGCCGCGTGGTCCTCCCACGTCATGCGGCGCAGGTTGCGCGGGTCGTTGTTGCGCTTGTCCACGTCCACGTGGTGCCGGACGTTGCCGTTCTCGGCGCTGTCGAGGCCGTGACGCAGGTTGAACCCGTCGGCGAGGTAGTGGGTGTAGACCCACTCGGCGCGATCGTTCATCCAGACCTGCTCGTAGCCCTCGAGCTTGTCGCCGGAAGCCTTGGCCGACACCCTGCGGTACAGGGGCATCAGCGAGTCGCCCGGCTGGAGTTGGTCGGCGCGGCGGTAGGAACCGTCGCGCAGGCGGAACAGGTGGTCCGGGGTGCAGCGGACCGATTCGCCGTTGTCGAGCGTGACGCGGACCAAGGGCGCGTCACGCTTGGTAAGCCTCGGCTCGACCAGCGGTGCGACGACGACCCGGCCCGCGCTGTTGGTCGTGTAGCCGAAGTGCGTGACGCCGCGCGCCCAGTCGGCGGCCAACTCCGCGAAGGACAGGGAACGGCCGGACGCGAGGGCCACCAGCGTGTCACCGGTGAAGCAACCCAACGCGCTGTCGCCTTCCACGAGGAACAGCTCGCTGCGCGCGACGCCGGTCGTGCGGCAGTCCACGAGTTTCGCGGGCATCGCCGCGCCTTCCAGCGCGGTCTTGCGGCGGGCCGCGTCCTTCTGCTGCTTCTGGGTCAGGCGGACGCGGGAGGCGTCCACGACCTTCTGCAGGACGATCTTGGCTTCCGCCTTCGTGCGGCGGTCCTCGGTCCACGCCTTGACGTGCTTCTCCACAACACCCAGCACCACCTTGGTGATGCCGGCGGTGGACAGCTCGTCCTTGGTCTGGGAGGTGAACTGCGGTTCGGGGATGCGCACGTGGACGACGGCCGTCATGCCCTCCAGCACGTCGTCCAGGGTGGGCGGGTCCTCCTTGGGCTTGAGCAGGCCCCGGCTGCGGCCGATGGCCTCCTGGACCGCCTTGAGCACCGCCCGTTCGAAGCCGCGGCGGTGGGTGCCGCCGTGCACGTTGCGGATGGTGTTGGTGAAGCACTCCACCGTGCGCTCGTAGCCGGTGCCCCAGCGCAGCGCGATCTCGACCTCGGCGTGGCGCTCCACCTTGGACCGCATGACGCCGTTCTCGTCGGCCGCGTTCTCGTGGTAGACGCCCTCACCGGTGATCAGCAGCGTGCCCGACACCGGCTTGTCGCCCGAAGGGGCCAGGAAGTCCACCATGTCGGCCAGGCCGCCCGGGTAGTGGAATGTCTCCTCGTGGATCGCGCCCTCGGTGGCGTCGCGCAGCACGTAGGTCACGCCGGGCACCAGGAACGCGGTGTTGCGCAACTTCGCCCGCACGGCCTCGACGTCGAGCTTGGCGCCGTTCTCGAAGTAGCGGGCATCGTGCCAGTACCGGGTGGACGTGCCGGTCTTCTTGGTGCGGCCGGTGACGCGCAGGCCGGACTGGCGGGTGAACGCCGCCTTGGGCCCGGGGCCGTCGAACACGCCGGGGACGCCGTGCGCGAAGGACATCTCGTGGGTCTTGCCCTCGCGCCGCACCACCACGTCGTAGCGGTGGGACAGGGCGTTGACCGCGGACGCGCCCACGCCGTGCAGACCGCCCGAGGTCTTGTAGCCCGAGCCGCCGAACTTGCCGCCCGCGTGCAGGCGGGTCAGCACCAGTTCCACACCGGACAGGCCGGACTTGGCGTGGATGCCGGTGGGGATGCCGCGCCCGTCGTCGTCCACCTGGACGCTGCCGTCGGCGTGCAGGGTGACGACGATCCGGGTCGCGTGCCCGGCCACGCCCTCGTCGGTCGAGTTGTCGACCACCTCGGTGAACAGGTGGTTGATGCCCCGGCTGTCGGTGGAGCCGATGTACATGCCGGGCCGCTTGCGAACCGCTTCCAGACCTTCCAGGTGGGTCAGGTCGTCGGCCCCGTACAGGATCTCAGCGGTCACCGGGCTCCCCAGGTCGTGGCGTGCGTCGAGCGGTACACGGTAGAGGAGGGTAACTTCCGGCTCCGACAATTCCGCGCGCACACGACGGAGTCGCGATGCGGGGCTTGGTCCGGGCCTGGTCGGTGGCCTCGACGCTCAGCGGTGTGCCCTCCACGGTACACGCGCTGGTGACCGGCCGTGACGCGTTGGCCGCGACCCGTGCGGCGGGCGCGCTGCTGGGCCGGCCGACCGTGCCCCGGGGTGTCGCAGCCCACGTCGGGGTGTCCGCCTTCTGGACGGTCGTGCTCGCCGGCGTGGACGCCCGCCGACCACTGGGAGTGACCGGCGGGGCGGTCGCGGGCCTGGCGATCGCGGCCCTGGACCTGGGGGTGGTGCGGGTGCCGGCGGTCCGGGCGCTGCCGGCGGTGCCGCAGTGGCTGGACCACGTGGCGTTCGGGGCGCTGGTGGGCTGGTCCCTGGGGGTGTCGCGGCGACGCGGGTCCACTGTGGACCTGGGCCGGCAACCGTGAACGGACGCCGCCCCGCCGGACGGACCTGCGCGGACTGCACCGGGAGGAGCACGAACCCTGGTCCTCACCGGGGGTCACCCGCGTAGAGTGCGGGCGACCCGCGCAGTCGTGCCTGGAGGTGATCGGGCGCCTTGATGTTCCGACGTTCCGTGCCGAAGGAGCCTGTGGTGGCGACACCGGCCGAGCCCGCGGTGGTGGTCGAGCGCGAACCGGCGCCCGCGCCGGCCGCCGTCGCGCCCCAGTTCTCGGCCTCGTTCGCGGGGGCCACCCTGGTCGTCGGGCCGCCCCAGGGACCCGGCCAGGCGGCGACCGCGCTGGCCAGGAGCCTGCCGGTGGACCGCGGGCGGACCGTGGTGGTGATCGACTTCCCGCCCGGCGACGAGTCGGCGTTCTGGCCCGCGGTCGCGGCGGCGCTCAAGGGCCGCGGCCCGGTGCGCCTGATGACCTCGCACGCGGGCACGATGCGCCCGACCGCGCCCGCCCAGTGGCTGTGCGAGCAGTTGCAGGCCGAGGTGGTGGCGGCGGACGGCGCGGTGACCACCGTGCCGGGCGCGGCGTTCGTCGTGGGCAACGGCGGTTACGGGAGCTGGCTGCGGTTCCTGCCCGGCGGGTCCCCGATGCCGATGGGCCGGCGGTTCCCCGTGCCGCAGTGGGAGGCGGTGGACCCGAACTCCCCGTGGCCGACGGGCGAGGTGGGCGTCTCCGAGCCGATCCCGGCGGGGCTGTGGCTGCGGGCGCAGCGCACGCCGTTCGACCCGGCCGCGCCGGACGCGCGGGCCGTGGTGACCCTGCCGTGCCGGGACAACGTGCTGACCGTGGTCGTGGGCGGCCCCGGCCAGCCGCCGATCCCGGTGGAGGAGGTGTGCCGCCTGCTCGGCGGGCTGTCGTCGGCGGCGCGGTCGCGGGTGCGGCTGGTCTGGTACGGCGGCGAGCACCAGGGGCAGGCGGTGGCCGACCAGCTGGGCGAGCCGATCGCCCTGTACTCGGGGTTGCCGGTGGCGGCGCTGCGCAACGGCGCGGCGGTGGTGGCGGTGAACCCGCGCGGGCAGCAGACGTGGCGGCCGTACGTGACCGAGGTGTCCTACACGCCCGGCGGCGGGCCGTCGGTGTCCGGGTACCGGGTGCCGGTGCCGGGCCTGGTGGAGCGCGGCCCCGGGGTGTTCGACCTGGGCGGCGGCGTGGTGCTGGAGGTCGTGCCGTCGGGCCTGTGGGTGCGCGACGCGGAGGACAACGGGCCCGAGGTGCGGGCGCTGCCGGTGGACCCGGAGTGGGCGCGGCTGACCGTGGGGTCGCCGGGCAAGACGACGGCGGGCGCGGTGGCGGTGGCCGGGGCGTCGCTGGTGGAGCGGCTGGAGCCGGAGGTGCGGCGGCTGCTCAAGGTGGTCTTCTGCGACCCGACTCCCCCGCCCCAGCCGCCGATGGCCGAGCCGGCGCACGAGCCGGTGGAGGACGCCCACGAGGAGCCGTTCGGGCCGGAGCCGGTCGAGGAGCTGCTCGAACCGGTCGCGCAGGTCGAGCCGGTCCGGCCGGTGGTGCCGGTCGCGCCGGTGGTGCCGGAGCCGGTGGTGCCGCAGCCCGCCGCCCACGTCCCCTCGATGCCGCAGGTCTCCCCATCCCCGCAGGCCCCGCACGTCCCGCCGGCCCGGGAGCGCCTGGCCCCGGTCCACGTCGAGCCGGCCCAGGTCGAGGAGCCGCCGGCCGACGACCCGGTGCCGATAAGCCTCGACGGGCCGCTGCCGCACTCCCCCGCCCCGGTGTGGGGCGAGCGCGAGGGCGCGGAGTTCGTCCCGGCCGACCACCGCAGCACCGAGGCCGAGCGCGACGCCCTGCGCCGGATGCTGGGCGAGCGCTACGCGGAGCACGCGGCCGTGGCCTGCCGCCACATCGAGGTGCGCCCGGAGGACCCGGAGGCCTTCGAGGCCGTCGTGACGGACCTGGCGGCGGTCTCGGCGTGCCTGCAACAGGACGAGGAGATCCTGGTCGAGGCCCTGCGCACCGGCCGGCTGGGCAGGCTGTGGCCGTACGCGGCGGGCGTGGTGTCGGGGTTGCGGCGGCTGCCGGTCCACCAGGGCGTCACGGTGTGCTGGGGCGACTCGCGCCGCTACCGCACCGGTGACCTGCTGGTCGAGCACGGCCTGCTGAGCACGGTGGCGGGGCCGTCGGTGCCGTTCGACGGGCGCACGGAGTTCGTCATCTGGTCGGTGACCGGTCGGCGGGTGCAGGTGGTGGACTCGTTCGGCAGCGTCGTGCAGGAGCGGGTCGTGTTCCCGCCCGGGACGACGTTCAAGGTGCTGGCGGTGGCCGAGGCGGAGGAGTCCGCGCCCATGCAGGTGATGCTCCAGGAGGTCGCGGGCCGCCACCACGAGCTGCCGCCGGGCGTGCTGGGCAGCCTGGACCGGGCGGCGGTGGCCCTGCGCACCACCGCCCGCGCCCACGCGTAGCGGCCGCCGGGACCGACCATGACCACGATCCGGGAGATCGCGGAGCTGTGCGGCGTCTCGGTGGCGACGGTGTCGCGCGTGTTCAACCGGCCGCTCACGGTCAGCCGGGAGAAGCGCGAGGTCGTCGAACGGGTCGCGCGGGAGCTGGACTACCGGCCCAACGAGTCCGCGCGGGCGCTGGCCAGCCGCAAGTCGGGGCTGATCGGCCTGGTGTGGGACACCGACCACCGCCGGCCGGGCTGGCGGCACCCGTACCTGCAGGAGCTGCTGATCGGCCTCAAGACCGCGCTCAGCGCGCACGGCTACCACCTGCTGATGCTCGCCACCAGCGGCTCGGCGGCGCTGCGCGCGGTCGGGGCGTCGCTGGCCGACCCGGTGGCGTACGTGAACATGACCCGGCGGCACCACCTGGGCGGCCTGGTCCTGATCGACAGCGGCAAGGACGGGCCCGCGTTCACGGCCTTCGCCCAGTCCGGGCTGCCGTGCGTGGCCGTGGACGTGGCGGTCGCGGGCGACCGGGCCACCTACGTCACCTCGGACAACGTCGGCGGCGCGCGGGAGGCGGTGCGCCACCTGGTGGCCGCCGGGCACCGCCGGATCGCCACCATCACCGGCCCGGTGGCCAACGCCCCGGCGGCGGAGCGGCTGGCCGGGTTCCACGAGGCGATGGCCGAGGCGGGCCTGCCGGTCCCCGACGACCACGTGGTGACCGGCGACTTCCACCGGGGCAGCGGTCAGGAGGCCATGCGCCGCCTGATCGCCCTGCCCGCCCCGCCGACCGCGGTGTTCTGCGCGAGCGACGAGATGGCGGTGGGCGCGCTGCTGGCGGCCCGCCACGCCGGCCTGCGGGTGCCCGAGGACGTGGCGCTGGTGGGGTTCGACGACATCGAGCTGGCCGCGCTGGTCGATCCGCCGCTGACCACCCTGGCCCAGGACAAGGCGGGCATCGGGGCCGCCGCCGCCCACGCCGTGCTGACGATGGTCCACAACGGACAGACCCCGCCGCCGGCCGTGCTGCCGACCCGGCTGGTGGTCCGGGGGTCCAGCCGGCCCAGGCCGGGCACGTCGTGACCCGACCGGTGACCGTGCTGGGCGCGACCCCGGTCGGTCCGCTGACCCGGCTGGAACTGGCGGGCGTGCCGACCCCGCTGCTCGTGGACCTGGGCGGCGCGCCGGCCGGCCGCGAGGTCGTGCTGACCGGCACCGCCCAACGCGCCCGCGCCCACGCCGACCCGGCTGCCCACGACCGGGCGGACGACGAGCGCCCGTGGTCGTGGCGGCCCTACCTGGTGCCGGTGACGGCCGTCGAGGGCCTGTCCGACCCGGTGCCGGTGGTGTCGCTGGGCGGTGTCGTGGTCGAGGCCCGAGCGGGTGCGCGGGTGCACCACGCCGTCCTCCGGGTCGGCGCCTTCGACCTGGCGGTCACCATCGCCGCCTGCTTCCTCACGGCCCCGCTGCGCCCCGGCAACGTCGTGACCGGCGACTTCCACCTCGCCGGCCACGCCGCGCCGACCGCCTAGACGTTGCGCCGGTACTGGCCGCCCACCTCGAAGAACGCCTCCGTCACCTGGCCCAGCGTGCACACCCGCGCGGCGTCCACCAGGACCTCGAACACGTTCTCCCCCGCCTGCGCGGCCTGCTTGAGCCGGCGCAGGGCGGGCTCGGCCTCGGCCGCGTGGTCCGCCGCGAAGGCCCGGGTGCGCTCCACCTGCGAGCGCTTCTCGTCCTCGGTGGCGCGGGCCAGCTCGATGGTCACGTGCTCGCGCGACCCGTCCTCGGGCAGGAACGTGTTCACGCCGATCAGCGGCAGCGAACCGTCGTGCTTGCGCTGCTCGTAGAGCATCGACTCGTCCTGGATCCGGCCGCGCTGGTAGCCGGTCTCCATCGCGCCCAGCACGCCGCCGCGCTCGGAGAGCCGGTCGAACTCCATCAGCACGGCCTCTTCGACCAGGTCGGTCAGCTCGTCGATGACGAACGAACCCTGCAACGGGTTCTCGTTCATCGACAGGCCCCACTCCTTGTTGATGATGAGCTGGATGGCCATCGCGCGCCGCACCGACGACTCCGTAGGCGTGGTGATCGCCTCGTCGTAGGCGTTGGTGTGCAGCGAGTTGCAGTTGTCGTACAGCGCGCACAGCGCCTGGAGCGTGGTGCGGATGTCGTTGAAGTCCATCTCCTGCGCGTGCAGGGAACGGCCCGAGGTCTGCACGTGGTACTTGAACTTCTGCGAGCGCTCGTTCGCCCCGTACCGCTCGCGCATCGCCACCGCCCAGATCCGGCGGGCGACGCGGCCGATCACGCTGTACTCGGCGTCCATGCCGTTGGAGAAGAAGAAGCTCAGGTTGGGCGCGAAGTCGTCCACGTCCATGCCGCGCGCCAGGTACGACTCGACGTAGGTGAAGCCGTTGGCCAGCGTGAACGCGAGCTGGCTGATGGGGTTCGCCCCGGCCTCGGCGATGTGGTAGCCCGAGATCGACACCGAGTAGAAGTTGCGGACCTTGTTGCGGATGAACCACTCCTGGATGTCGGCCATCATCCGCAGGGAGAACTCGGTGGAGAAGATGCAGGTGTTCTGGCCCTGGTCCTCCTTGAGGATGTCGGCCTGCACCGTGCCCCGGACGTTGGCCAGCGCCCACGCCCTGAGCTCGCGCTCCTCCCGCTCGTCGGGCTCGCGGCCGTGCTCGGCGCGGAACTTGTCCAGGGTCTGGTCGATCACCGTGTTGAGGAAGAACGCCAGGATCGTCGGCGCGGGGCCGTTGATGGTCATCGACACCGACGTGGTGGGCGCGGTGAGGTCGAAGCCGTCGTAGAGCGCCTTCATGTCGTCCAGGGTCGCGATGGACACGCCGGACGTGCCGATCTTGCCGTAGACGTCCGGCGGGGTGTCCGGGTCGCGGCCGTAGAGGGTCACCGAGTCGAACGCGGTGGACAGGCGGGTGGCCGCCGAGCCCTGCGAGAGGTACTTGAACCGGAGGTTGGTGCGGAACGCGTCGCCCTCGCCGGCGAACATGCGGGCCGGGTCCTCGCCGTCGCGCTTGAACGGGAACACGCCCGCCGTGTACGGGAAGTAGCCGGGCAGGTTCTCCTTGCGCAGGAACCGCAGCAGCGTGCCGTCGTCGTCGAACCGGGGCAGCGCGACGCGCGGGACCTTGTTGCCCGACAGCGTCTCCCGGGTGAGGCGGGTGTGGATCTCCTTGTCCCGCACCCGCACGACCAGCTCGTCACCGGTGTAGTCCTCGACCACCTTCGGCCAGGCGGCGAGCAGCTCGGCGGACAGGCCGTCCACGTGCTGTCGCGCGGACTCCACGAGCTGGTCGATGGCGGTGGTGTCGGCATCGACCTTCGCCAGCTCCTCGCGGGCGGCTTTGAGGTGCGCGACCCGGCGCACGGCGTCCACGTGGGTCTCGGTGGCGCGGTGGTAGCCGCGCACGGTTTCGGCGATCTCGGCCAGGTACCGGGCCCGGTTCGCGGGCACGACGGTGGCCGCGGAGGTCGAGACCTTGCCCGACACCGGCAGCAGCGCGCCCGGCGAGACCTCCAGGCCGCGCTCGGCCAGCTCGCCGCGCAGGTGCTGGTACAGCGCGGTCACGCCGTCGTCGTTGAACGTCGCCGCGCTGGTGCCGAAGACCGGCATGTCCTCCCAGGACCCGCCGAACGCCTCGCGGTTGCGCACCAACTGCCGGGCGACGTCCCGGCGCGCGTCCTCCGCGCCCCGCCGCTCGAACTTGTTGATCGCGACGGCGTCGGCGAAGTCGAGCATGTCGATCTTCTCCAGCTGCGACGCCGCGCCGAACTCCGGCGTCATCACGTACAGCGAGAGGTCCACGAACGGCACGATCGCCGCGTCGCCCTGGCCGATGCCCGGCGTCTCCACCACGACCAGGTCGAACCCGGCGGCCTTGCAGGCCAGGATCGCGTCGGAGAGCCCGTCGGGCACCTCCGAGCCCGCGCGGCGGGTGGCCAGCGAGCGGAAGAAGACCCGGTCGCCCTCCAGGCAGTTCATCCGGATCCGGTCGCCCAGCAGCGCGCCGCCGCCACGCCGGCGGGTCGGGTCGATGGCCAGCACGGCGATGCGGAGCTTGTCCTCCTGGTCCAGGCGGAAGCGGCGGACCAGCTCGTCGGTCAGCGACGACTTGCCCGAGCCGCCGGTGCCGGTGATGCCCAGGACGGGGACGTCGCGCGCGGCCTGCTTGACGCGCGCGTGCACGTCCTCGGGCAGCTTGCCGGCCTCGATGAGCGTGATGGCGCGGGCCAGGACGTCCTCCGAGCCGGTGAACAGGCCGTCCCAGGAGGACGGGGCGCGCTCGGCGAGGTCGGAGTCGCAGGCCTCGACCATGGTGTTGATCATGCGCGCGAGCCCGAGCTTCTGCCCGTCCTCGGGCGAGAAGATCCGCGCCACGCCGCGCTCGTGCAGCAGGGCGATCTCCTCGGGCACGATGACCCCGCCACCGCCGCCGTAGACCTTGATGTGCTCCGCGCCGCGCTCGCGCAGCAGCTCGACCAGGTAGGTGAAGTACTCGACGTGCCCGCCCTGGTAGGCGCTGATGGCGATGCCCTGGACGTCCTCCTGCACCGCCGCCGCGACGACCTCGCGCACCGACCGGTTGTGCCCGAGGTGGATGACCTCGGCGCCCTGGGACTGCAGGATGCGCCGCATGATGTTGATCGCCGCGTCGTGGCCGTCGAAGAGGCTGGCGGCGGTCACGAAGCGCACCGGGTGCTCGGGCTTGTGCAGCGTGCGGTCGGCGGTCACGACGGCTCCTTCGGCATCGCGGAAGTACCGTCCAGATTACTAGGATGTCCATCTATCGGAAGTACGAGCGTCCTGTGCCCTGCCTCACTCGGGCACCCGCCGAGACGGGTGATCACGCGCCGGGGGCTCTGGGCGGGCCACACCGACGACCCGGCCAGACCCGCCCGAGTCAACCGCACGAGCACCCGCCCCGGCCAGACCCGCCCGAGCGTCGCCCACCCGAGCCCTCGCACCCGAGCACCGCCCGAGCCGTCGCCCGGCCGGCCGCGCGTCAGCCCGTCACGCGGTGGTAGACGCCGCGGTCCGCGATGCGTTCCGGCTCGCCGGGCGGGGTGAACCTGATCTCCACCACCACCTCGTCCGCCGACCGGAACGTGAACACCGTCCGCATCGGGATCTTCTTCCCCACGTACGACTCGCCCAGCACGCCCGGGTCGGTGAACACGCCGCCGATCGAGATGACCTCCTCGCCGCCGGTGCCCTCCTCACCCTTGTAGGTCATCATCGTGCTGACCAGGTTGTCCAGCGTGTTCCACTCGTACCGGTCGTCCATCCCGGAATACCCGAGGATGCCCAGCCGGTAGTACGGGCCGCCCGCCAGCTCGCCGGTCAACTCTTCACCGATGAACCGCCCACCGGTGTCGTCCAGCCATTTCCACACCGATTTCGCGACCCAGATCTTGGGGTTCTGCAAAGTCCCCAGCGCGATGTAGGTCTGCTTGTCCACGGTCCACTCGCCGACCAGCAGGTCGAGCCTCCGATGCAGGTCACCGGGCAGGCCGCGACCGATCATGCGCTCCAGGTCGACGGCGTCGGACGCCGGCGCGGTCGCCACCGCCGCCGTTTCCGACAACAGGCCGTTGGGCGTGGCGGGGCCATTGGCCGATTCCATTGAGACAACCCCCTGATGATCTATCGGGTATACCTCCGAGGATGCCCCGACGATTCACCACCGTCAATCCACGAATGCGCACTCCGTCTAATCCACGAGTTCACCCCAGGATCTGTTCGACCAGCTTGCGCGCCTGCCGGGCCGGGCCGTCGGCCCCCAGCGCCTGCACCGACGCGTACACGCCCTCCATCACCAGCGCCAACTGGTCGGCGACCGCCTCCGGGTCGCCCGCGCCCAGCTCCTCGGCCAGTTCGGCGAACCGCGCGCGCATCCACGCCTTGGTGGCCACGGCGTTGCGGTGCGCGGGCAGCTCCGGGTCCGGGAACTCCGCCAGCGCCATCAGGAACGGGCAGCCCCGGCACTTGTCCGGCTGCACCTGGACCACCAGCTCGTCGAACGCGGCCAGGACGCGCGAGCGCGCGTCGCGGCCGTCGGGCTTGGTGGCCTCGGTGAACCACTCGCGGTACTGCTGGTCGGCGCGTTCCACGTACGCGGCGACCAGGTCGTCCTTGGAGCGGAACAGCCGGTACAGGGTGGTCGGCGCGACGCCCGCCTCGGCCGCGACCCGGTCCACGCCGATGGCGCGGATGCCGTGCCAGTAGAACAGGTCGTGGGTCACGCTGAGCACGTGCTCACGGGTCTGCGCGGCGGGTCGGCGCACGGCTGCCTCCGGTCGAGACTTGTTCGGGGACCTTCCCTAACGTTCAAAGCTAGCACTCCGCCCGGGAAGTGGAACGACGCTGGTCCACTTCCCAGCGCTCACGCGTAGGGGCGCAACAGCCGTTCCTCGGGGTAGCCCGCCCGCTCCAGCCGCCTGATCAGCCGGAACCCGTGCGCCGCCGACACCAGCGTCACGTGGTGGTGCCAGCCGGGGAACGACCGCCCCTCGAAGTGCCGCAGCCCGAACTCCTCGGCCAGCCGCACGACCTCGGTGTCCGCGTGCCCGGCGGCCCGCAGCAGGCTCACCATCTCGCGGATGCCGGTGGCCCCCAGGTTGGTCAGCCAGACCGCGGTCGGCCGCGCCTGCCCGACCGGCCACTCGGCCAGCACGTGCCGCAGCCACGGCAGCCGGCCCGGCCTGCCGTCGCCCATCGCGGCGTGCCCGGGCAGGGTCGCCACCACGAAGTCCGACGTCGTCACCGCGCCGGTCCGCTCGTCGCGCCAGGACAGCGTGCTGCGGCCCCGGCGGGCGGCGGCGGCCACCAGTTGGCCGACGGTGCGGGGCTGGTGTCGCGCCCCGACCGCGCCGACGAGGTTGACCGGCTGCAGCGGCGTGGCGGTGGAGACCTGCGCGAGGTAGCGCAGCCCCCGCTCCTCCAGGCCGCCCAGCAACGGGAACACGCCCGGGTCGCTGCTCAGGTCCACCACGACGGGCGCCGCGGGCAACCCCCAGTTGCCCGTCATCTCGTCGAAGGACGCGAGCAGGTACTGCCACACCGGCCGCGACCGCTCCCCGTCGGGCACCCGGGTCTTGGCCCGCCGGTCGGCGTCCCCGTCCCAGGACGCGGGCATGACCAGCCGCCAGTCGACGGCCCCCGCGCCCTCGTCGCCGGCCAGGAACACGCCCACCGCCCGCTGGCAGTTGAGCATCCGGCCGGCGGTGGGCGCGTACTGCCGCGCCACGCCCACCGAGTTGTCCCCGTTCTTCGGGAACACCGCCTCCCGCACCACCCAGGCCCGCGGTCGCATGGCCTGCCCGATGCGCTCGGCCAGTCGCCGGCGCACCGGCTCCCAGGCCCACGGGCTCTGGTTCACGAACTGCTGCAACGACTGGTCGGCGTCGCGGCCGACCACGAGTTCCGAGATCCGCCGGATCGACTTGCGCCCCGGCACGACGAGCAGGCCGCGGACGTAGGCCTCGGCCCAGCGGCGCTGGTCGGACCGCCCCAGCGTCGTGAACAGCTCCTCGCAGAACTCGGACAGCATGGCTAAATCGGACGGATCAGCCCCGGCTGATACCGCGTCGAACCGATGCACGGTTGTCCCTCCAGCATTTCGGATCGCCGCGGGGCACGGACCCCGCGGGACTTCGACATGACACATCGCCAGGACAAGGCTCAACACGAATTCGAAGGAGGGCGGCAACGCGGACGCCCCCGGGCCGGCCCGCCACGCGCGAGATCCGCGACCACCCGGCCGTCGGCCGCGCGCGATGCGCTCCGGCGATTTCCCCCAGCCCCCATCGTCCCTGTCCCCAGCGACCAGTGACGCGCACAGGTTTTCAAGATTCGGAACGGCTGTCCAGAACGCTTTCAGTGCTGGTATTCCCGGTTCCAGCGTGGCGAGGCGGCCGGACCCGTTCCGATACTCATCCGTTCGATGTCCCTTGTTGCGTCGAGCGGGCTACCACGGATCGCGTGCCGCGCCCGTTCCGGCGGAACGTCGAACCCGGTTACATCGGAAACGGAGACAAAACACCGGGTTCGCCCGAACCGAACCCGTTGTGCAAGTGCCATATGAACCCGGAGCACGGCTTGTGGCGGCGGTCACAGGCATCGGCTCTCCTCCCCCGGAAGTCGAGGCGCACACGGGGTGGCCGCGAACACCCGAAGACGTTATCCACTTCCTGTGACGCCGGCATTAAAAAACCGCGCGCACCCGCCGAGCTTCGGCGATTGACGAATCGGTTATCCCGATGACGGGCGTTCCCGGCCGTACTCCGTCAAGTCCGCACTCAGGCGGGCAGGTGCACCAGCACCGCCGCGGGGGCGAACTCCGGCGACTCCATCGGCACCAAACGCAATTCACGGACACCCAGTTCCGGATGGCGGAACCGGCGCGTCCGGGAACGGCGTTCGCGGACCATCTGCTCATCCCACCACAGGCGGAATTCGGCGCTCAGCCCGCCCAGTTCCCGAACCCTTCTCGCGACTTCGCCGACGTCCGGACATTTCGCGGATTCCGCACGCCACACCGCGACCGCGTCGCGCGCCTCGTCCGCCCAGTCCACCAGGCGCCGCCGGGCGGCGGGCGCGGTGAGCAGCCAGCGCACCAGGTTGCGCTCCTCCGCGGGCATCCGGTCCCAGTCGTCGTACCAGTGCACGGCGGCCGGGTTCCACGCCAGCAGGTCGCCGTGCGGGCTCACGGCCAGCACCGGGTACGGGTCGTCCTCGGCCGCGGCGACCAGGCGTTTGAGCAGCTCCGCGCCGGTGATCTCGCCGTCGAGCGGCTGCGGCCGGGCCACGTGCCCGAAGGCCAGCGTGTGCAGGTAGCGGCGCTCGTCCTCGCTCAGGCACAGCACGCGCGCGAGGCTGTCCACGACCTCGGGCGACGGCCGGATGTCCCGCCCCTGCTCCAGGTAGGTGTACCAGGTGGGGCTCACCCCGGCGAGCATGGCCACCTCCTCCCGGCGCAGTCCCCGCGACCGGCGGCGGGGCCCGCGCGGAAAACCCGACTCGGTCGGGCTGCACCGTTCCCGCCGGCTGCGCAAAAAGCGTCCCAACTCGCCCCGGCGGACATTGTTCGTCCTCACGACATTCCTCCCCCAGCTCCCCCCGCTGACCAGTCTAGCCGTCGCCCGGACGGCGGATTCCGCGACGACGGGCCGCCGAATTGCGGCGACACAAAACGGGAGCGGATAGCACGAAGCCCCCACTCGCGCGTTTCACGGCGGAAACGCGGTGAGGGCTTCGCGGACGCGCTCGGGTGCCGGGCCCGGTGCGGGCTCAGCTCGTGTGGCCGTACCGGTACGACGGGTCGGCGGCGTGGTCGGGCGCGAATTCGGTGACCACCTGGGCGGTGGCGTGCACGTTGACCATGCGGGCGTTGCCCGGACCGAGGTTGGTGAAGGCATGCGGGACGTCCCGCCGGACGATCACGATCTCCTCGGGCCCGGCGTCGCGGACCTGCCCGGCGGCCTCGACGCGCACCCGGCCCTCGATGACGAAGAAGATCTCGTCGTAGGGGTGGCTGTGGCGCATCGGGCCCTTGCCGGGCTTGACGTCCACGATGAACGCCGACGACGTGGTGCCGTGGGCGCCGCCGTCGAAGATGTGCGCGGCGACCTCGCCGTCGATGCGGACGGTGGGCAGGTTGTCCTTGAGGACGACCTCCATGTGCTCCTCCTGGTCTCTACAGCCGGAACAGGCCGGGGTCGGACACGACGACGTCGAGCAGGACCGGGCCGTCGGCGGACAGGGCGCGGCGCAGCGCGGCGCGCAACTGCTCGGGCGTCTCGATCCGCTCGCCCGCGATGCCGTAGCCGCGGGCCAGGCCCGCCATGTCCACGCCGCTGAGGTCCCAGCCCTCCTGCCACTTCTTCTGGCTGGTGTCGTCGAGGTAGTACTTCAGCGACAGGTAGCCGGAGTTGTCGGGGATGACGAACGTGACCGGCAGGTTGTACTTCCCGGCCGTCCACAGCGCCTGGATGGTGTACTGCGCCGAGCCCTCGCCGACCACGACGACCACCCGCTGGTCGGGCCGCGCCACGGCGTAGCCGACCGCGCCCGCGAACGGGAAGCCCAGCGCGCCGGAGGCGGTGGCGTAGTAGCCGTTGTCCGGGCCCAGCGGGATCTGCTCGTGGAACGGCGCGCGCCCGATGGGCAGCTCCTCGAACACCTGCGCGGTGGCCGGCAGCTCCTGCGCGAGCAGGTGGAACAGGTAGGGCTCGGTGATCGGCGTGGACGCCTCGGGGGTGGCGACCGCCTCGCGCGGCTCGGGCAGCGGCACGCGCGGGCGCTGCGGCAGCAGGGCCACGATCCGGCGCACGAACGCGTCCGGCGGCGTGACGTAGGCGGTGCCCGCCATGGACCAGGCGGCGGCCTCCGGGTCGTCGGTGACGTGGATGAACCGGGTGCCCTCGGGCAGCTTGGGCGAGTCGCTGCCGTCCAGCGAAGCGGGCGCCTGGGAGAACAGGTCGGCGGTGGTGAACAGGGTGAAGGTGGGGCTGCCCAGCACGACCACCACGTCGTGCTCGCCGAGGCGGGCGTTGATCAGCTCGGGCAGCGGGGCCAGGACGCCGCCGAAGAGCGGGTGGTTCTCCGGGAACGCGCCGCGCGGCCACACCGGGCTGCCGTAGACGCGGGCGTTGAGCCGTTCGGCCATCTTGATCAGGTCGCGGCGCGCGCCGCCGATCTCCACGCCCGGACCGGCGACGATCGCCGGGTTGGTGGCGGAGTTGAGCGCGTCGGCGACGTCGGCGAGCACCTGCGGGTCGGGCACGACGGCCGGCTGCACGACGCGGACCTCGTGCGGCGTGGGGTTGGCGGGCCGGATCCAGTCGTCCTCGGGCACTCCGACGTACACCGGACCCCGCGGCGCCTGCTTGGCGATGTGGTAGGCCTTCTCGATCAGCGCGGGCACGTCCTGCGGGCGGGCCGCCTCCGCCGCCCACTTGATGTAGGGCTGCGGGAGCTGGGTGGCGTTGGGGGCGTTGAGGAACGGCGCGCCCTGCTGCAACTTGCGCGCCTGAAGCCCGCCGATGATGACCATCGGGGTGTGGGCGCTCGCGGCGGTGTAGATCGAGCCCATGGCGTTGCCGGTGCCGGGGCCGCCGTTGATGACGACCAGGGACGGCTCGCCGGTGGCCTGGGCGTAGCCGTCGGCCATGCCCACGACCGCCGACTCCTGCAGGCCCATGATGAAGCGGAAGTCGTCCGGCCACGTCTCGAACAACTTCATCTCGGTGTGGCTGGGATTGCTGAACACGGTCGTGAGGCCGAGTTGCCGGAATACTTCCAGCGCGTCTTCCCGGACGGTCCGGGAATTGGTGCCCTCCGCGGTCACGGTCAACACACTCCTGTGGTGGGTGGACTTTCGTCTGGCGAGCTGTGGGGGCAACTCTCGGCGGCCCGAGTCGGTGCCCACAAGGAAAGTCCTTGCCGCGGAAGGCACTTCGTGAGCTGTGCGGATGACCTCACGCAGTCCCCGCGCGGCCCGTGCCGCCGCTTGTCGCCGCCGGGCGCGGGGTGAACTACTGGACGCGCACCCGGCCGAGCCGTTCCGCGCCCGCCCGGTGAATCCCCTTGGCACGGCTGACAATTGGAGTGAGCATCCGCGATGAGCAGTGAGCGAACCCGCCGGGTGGTGGAGGAGTACTTCACCGACCTGGAGCGGGGCGACCTGGACTCGGCGCTGTCGGCGCTGTCCCACACCATCGACTTCGAGCTGCCGGTGGACCGGTGGAACGAGGTCATCCCCTACCTGGGCCGCCACGTCGGGCTGCCCGCGGTGCGCCGGGCGTTCAAGGTGCGCGGCGAGACCACCGAGGTGCTCGACTACGCGTTGCGCGACCTGCGCGCCGAGGGCGACACCGCGTACGCGGTCGTCTACACCCGGGCCGCGCACACCCGCACGCGGCAGGAGTTCGAGATCGAGGACGTGCACCGGCTCGTCGTCGACGACAGCGGCCGGATCGTGTCGTGGAAGGTCTACTTCGACCCCAACGGCGAGGTGGCCGCGTTCAACGCCGACCGCGAGGAGCGGCTGGTCGCGGCGTGCTGGGCCGGTGACCGCGAGACCGTGGCCGAACTGCTGCGCTTCGGCGCGGACGTCAACCACCGCGACGTGCGCAGCGGGTTGACGCCGCTGCTGATCGCGGCCGGCCGTGCGGACGCCGCGCTGACCCGGCTGCTGATCGCCGCCGGCGCGGACGTGTTCGACGTGGACAGCGGCGGCGGCGCGACGGCGCTGCACAAGGCGTGCCAGGGCGGTGACCTGGCCGTCGTGGAGGCGTTGGTGGAGGCGGGGGCGTTCGTGGACGCCGTCACGCCCAACACCGGCCACACGCCGTTGATGGACGCGGTGTGGTTCAAGCACCCCGAGATCGCCAAGTACCTGCTGGACCGCGGGGCGTCGCTGAACCTGGGCACGCACTACGGTTTCTCGCTCCGGCAACACTTCGAGTACGAGCTGAACGTCAACACCTTGGGCAAGGACAAGATCCTGCTGGCCCACCAGTACATCCAGGAGCGCCAGGCCGCCGACGAGCGCCGCGCCGCCGACCAGTTGCTGATGGCCGCGGTGACCCAGGGCGACGTCGAGGGCGTGCGCAAGCTGATCGGCGACGGCGCGCCGGTGGACGAGCGGTTCCCGGTCGTCAACGGGTTCAACGACGCCCACACCCCGCTGCTGGTCGCCGCCCGCGACGGGCACACCGAGATCGCGCGGCTGCTGCTGGAGGCGGGCGCGGACGTCAACGCGACCGAGCCGACGTTCGGCGCGGTGCCGCTGCACAAGGCCGTCTACAACGGGCACGTCGAGCTGACCCGGCTGATCGCGGGGTGGCCGGGCGTGGACCTGGACTTCCAGGGCGCCACCAACGGCTACACCCCGCTGCACGACGCCCTGTGGCACGGCTACGAGGAGTGCTCGCGGATCGTCCTCGACGCCGGCGCCCGCCTGGACGTCGTCGGCCACGACGGCAAGACGCCGCTGGACCTCGCCGCGGCCGAGTTCGGCCCCGACCACCCCCTGACCGAGCTGATCCGCTCGAAGTCCTGACAGGAGCGCACATGCTGTTCTACGTCCAGATGAAGTGGAACCACGAAGGCCGCATCACGCTCGACGAGTTGTGGGAGATCGAGCAGGAGGAGGCCGAGCACGCCCAGGAGACGCTGGACTCGGGCTTCGCCGTGGGCCTGTGGAAGGTCGCCGCGCAGAAGCGCGTCATCGGCATCATCGACGCGCCCAACGCCGAGGAGCTGGACCGCACCGCGCTGGGCCGGCTGCCGATGCGGGAGTACCTGGAGTTCGAAGAGGTGTGGCCGCTGCGCGACTACATCGGCTTCGCCGAAGACGTCATCAAGCGCTACAAGGTCTGACGGGAGCGACATGATCCACCAGCTGATCTTCGCCGCGCCCAAGCCGGGCATGACGGTGGAGGAGTTCCAGGACTACTGGGTCAACGTGCACGCGGTCCGGTACGCCGCCAAGATCAAGCAGATCAAGAAGTACCTCATCGACACGACGTTCGACTTCGAGCTGGGCGGCGGCGACCCGAAGTGGCGGGGCGTCGCCGAGATCTGGCTCAACCCCGAGGAGCAGATCGCCTCCCTGCAGAGCGAGGAGTTCCTGCAGGGCGCGCGGCTGGACGAGCCGAACTGGGCGGCGTTCTGGCAGACCCTCGTGCTCGACACCGACGCGCACGAGCTGAAGGCCGGGCCCGCGCTGTTCAAGGGGCAGAACTGGGTCAAGCTCATGATCCTGCTCAAGCGCAAGGAAGGCGTGTCGCTGGAGGACTTCCGCGCCTACAGCCTGCACCAGCACGGCGAGCTGGGCCTGAAGCTGCCCGGCCTGCGCCGCTACCTGCAGGGGCACACCGTGGACGGCTGGTACGGCATCGGCGAGCCGACCCTGGACGCGGCCCACCAGCTGTGGTTCGACGACGTGGAGGCGCTGCGCGACGCGCTGGAGTCCCCGGAGTACAAGCAGCTGACCGAGGACTACGACGCGTTCGTCAACCCGCGCTACGTGCACCGCCTGGTGACGCGCGAGCACTGGATCATCGGCCCCGAAGCCCGTGCTTGATCGCCGGTCAGCTCGCGGCCCCGTGCCCACCCCCGCGCACGGGGCCGCGTCCGTCGTGGAGGAGGGGCGAGATGGCTGACGGCCTGAGCCGGAACGTGCGCGCGGTGCACGAGTTCCTGCGGCTGTTGGAGGAGAAGGACATCGACTCCTGGATAGAGCTGTGGGCCGAGGGCGCGGACCACTACTACCCGTTCGGCACCAAGATGTTCCCGCACCACATCGTCGGCAAGACCGCGGTGTGGGCGCGGTGGAAGGACACGCCCGGCATGTTCGAGAGCTGGTCCTTCCCGATCACCGAGACGTGGGAGGACGGCGACACCGTCATCGCCCGGTTCGAGGGCGACTGCCTGCTCAAGGGCGGCAAGCGGTACCGCAACACCTACCTGTCGATCTTCAAGTTCACCGAGTCCGGCCAGATCTACGAGTACCACGAGTTCTTCGACCCGATCGTCGCGGCCGAGGAGTTCGGGCTGGCGCGGATCGACTACGCGTGAGGGAGGGTCAGATGACAGCGACGGCACCGGCGTCCGCGGCGCTCGCGCTGCGGGCGGTGGTCACGGGGCACGTGATCGCGGCCGACGACGCCGCCTACGACGGCGCGCGCCGGGTGTGGAACGGGGCCGCCGACCGGTTCCCGGCCGTGGTCGTGCGGGCCGAGACCGAGCGGGACGTGGTGCACGCGGTGCGCGCGGCCCGGGAGCACGGCCTGCCGCTGAGCGTGCGCGGCGGCGGGCACGACTGGGCGGGCCGGGCGGTGCGCGACGGCGGCCTGGTCGTGGACCTGACCAAGCTGCGCGACGTGGTCGTGGACCCGGTCTCGTCCACTGTGGACGCCGCCGGCGGGGCGACGGCGGGCGACGTGGGCGCGGCGGCCGACCGGTTCGGGCTCGCCGCCGTGGTCGGCACGGTCAAGGCGGTCGGCGTGGCCGGGCTGACCCTGGGCGGCGGGTACGGCCTGCTGCTGGGCAAGCACGGCCTGGCGCTGGACAACCTGGTCGGCGCGCGGGTGGTGCTGGCCGACGGGACGGTGGTGACGACGAGCGCCGCGGAGGAGCCCGACCTGTTCTGGGCGTTGCGCGGCGGTGGCGGCAACTTCGGCGTCGTCACGCGGGCGACCTACCGGGTGCACCCGTTGCGGACCATGACCTCGGGCATGGTCCTCTTCGGGCTGTCGGAGGCGCGGAAGGTCCTGCGCGGCTACCGCGAGCTGACCGCCGCCGCGCCGGACCAGCTCACCGTCATGACCGGCTTCTTCGCCGGCCCCGACGGCGGGGCGCTGCTGTACCTGCTGCCGGCGTGGAGCGGCGACCCGGCGCGCGGCGAGCGGTGGGCCGCGCGGCTCGCGTCCCTGGGCACGCCGGTCTCGGCGCGGGTCGGCCCGATGACGCCGGTCGAGGTGCTGGGCCTGCTGGACGGGGTGGTGGTCGACGGGCGGCACACGCTGGCCGCCAACCGGCAGCTGCCCGAGGTGACCGACGAGGCCGCCGAGGTGCTGGTGGACGCCGCCGAGCGGATCACCTCGCCGTACTCGGGGGTGTTCGTGCACCACTTCCACGGCGCGGCCGCCCGGGTCGCGACGAGCGCGACGGCGTTCGGGTTGCGGCGCGACCACAACCTGGTCGAGGTCGTGGGCACGTGGGACGCGGGCCTGGACGGCAGGCGGCACCGGGAGTGGGTGGAGCGGCTCTCCCGGGACCTGGAGCCGCACGCGCTGCCCGGCGGCTACCCGAACCTGCTCGCCCCGGAGGAGACCGAGCGGGTGCGGCGGGCGTACGGGCCGAACGCGTCCCGGCTGTACGCGCTCAAGCGGCGCTACGACCCGGACCACGTGTTCAGCGCCGTGCCGACCCTGTTCTGAAGCGGTGGCCGGGGGTTCAGGCCGGCGGCAGGATCGCCTCGGCCAGCGCGCGGGCCTGGTCCGCCGGCCCGCGCGACCCCTGCGCCGAGGCGTGCACGCCCTCCATGACCAGCACGAGCTGGTCGGCCAGGGCTTCGGGGTCCGCGACGCCCAGCTGTGCGGTCAGCTCGCCCATCCGCGCCCGCACCCACGACTTGGCCGCGACGGCCCGGCGGTGGGCGGGGAGCCGGTCGTCGGGGAACTCGGCCAGCGCCATGAGGAACGTGCAGCCACGGCACCGGTCGGGTCCGACGCGCTCGTTGAGGGTGTCGAACACGGCCAGGATCCGGGCCCGCGGGTCGGGACCGGCCGCGCGCACCGCGGCGGTGAACCACGCCCTGGTCTCCCGGTCGGCGCGCTCGACGTAGGCGGCGATCAGCTCGTCCTTGTCGGCGAACAGCCGGTACAGCGTGGTCGGGGCGACGCCGGCCGCCTCGGCGACGCGGTCCACGCCGGTGGCGCGGATGCCGTGCCAGTAGAACAGGTCGTGTGCCACCCGCAGCACGTGCTCGCGGGTTTCGACGGAGGCACGCGGCATGTCGGACACCCCCTTGCTCGGTCGAACCGACTGTATTACGGTTGGCCGCAGATTGATAGGGATCGTTCCCTAACACCTGACGACGCCGTCGGGTGCGCCCACCCGGCGGCCGACCCGGGTCGCGACGAGGAAGACCACTTCGAGGAAGGTGCACATGAGTACAGACCTGCGACCCGGACTGAGCCGGTCGCGAACCAACCTGGCGCTGGCCGCGCTGTTCCTCGCCGCCTTCATCATGGGCAGCGCCGAGCTGATCGTGGTCGGCATCCTGAACCTGATCGCCGACGACATGGGCGTCTCGATCAGCGCGGCGGGCAGCCTGGTCACCGCCTACGCGCTGGGCATCTCCATCGGCGGCCCGGTGCTGACCGCGGTCACCATCAAGTTCGCGCGCAAGCGGTTGCTGCAGCTCTCGCTGGCCGCCTACATCCTCGGCAACGTCATCGCCGTGGTGGCCACCAGCTTCGGGCTGCTGCTGTTCGCGCGCGTGCTGACCGGGTCGTTGCACGGCCTGTTCATCGGCGTGGCCTTCGCGGTCGGCGCGGGCATGATGCCGCCGGACAAGATGGGCCGCGCGATCTCGTTCGTGTTCGGCGGCGTGGCGGTGTCCACGGCGCTGGGCGTCCCGCTGGGCACGCTCATCGGGCAGAGCTGGGGCTGGGAGGCGTCGTTCGTCGCGATCATCGTCACCGGCGTGCTGACGCTGGTGCTGGCGCTCGCGGTGATCCCGAACGTGCCGAACTCCGGCGTCGGCGGCTTCGGCGCGCAGGCCAAGCACGCCCTCGCGCCGAAGGTGCTGGCGCTGCTGGGGTTGGGCTTCCTGATCATGGGCGGCCAGTTCTCCGGTCTGACCTACCTGCAGCCGTTCCTGGCCGACGTCACCGGCGTCTCCGGCGGCACGATCAGCGTGTTCCTGCTGGTGTACGGCATCGCCAACGCCGTGGGCACGTTCGCCGGCGGAGCGGCGGCTGATCGCAACGCCAGCGGCACCATCATCGCCGGTGGTGTGGTGCTGGTCGCCGCGCTGCTCGCGCTCTACTTCGGCGGCTCCAACCCGGTCGTCGCGGCGATCGCGCTGGGCGTGTGGGGCATCGTCGGCTTCGGCATCGTCCCGTCGATCCAGTACCGCGTCGTGGCGCTGGCCGGACCGGGCCGCGACTTCGCCGCCACCCTGCCCGCGTCCGCGATCACCGCGGGCATCGCGGCGGGCGCGCTGATCGGCGGCGGCGCGGTGGCCGCGTCCGGCGCCAAGGGCGCGGTGCTGACCTCGCTGGTGATCTGCGCGGTGGGTGTCGTGGCCGCGTGGGCGACGAGCTTCCTCAAGCCCGACCCCGAGACCGGCTCCGCGGAGCCCGCGGTGGTGGAGGAGACGGCGTCCTCGACCGGCTGAGCCGGGCCGTTCCACCACGGGCGCGACAGCGGGCGATCCCCCGGCCGCTGTCGCGCCCACCCATTCGCTCGTCAGGAGGCGGAAAGTGCGTATCGGAGCGATCTTCCCGCAGTTGGAGATCGGCAGCGACCCGGCCGACATCCGCGGCTGGGCGCGGTCGGTCGAGGAACTGGGCTACACCCACGCGATGGCGTTCGACCACGTCCTGGGCGCGGGGGTGGACACCCGGCCGGGCTGGCGCGGGTACACCAGCGAGAGCCCATTCCACGAGGTGTTCGTGCTGTTCGGGTACCTCGCGGCGGTGACGACGTCGCTGGAGTTGATGACCGGGGTGCTCGTGCTGCCGCAACGCCAGACGGCGTTGGTGGCCAAGCAGGCGGCCGAGGTGGACGTGCTCAGCGGCGGGCGGTTGCGGCTGGGCGTGGGCATCGGGTGGAACCCGGTGGAGTACGAGGCGTTGAACGAGGAGTTCGCCGGGCGCGGGGCGCGCAGCACCGAGCAGGTCGAGGTGCTGCGACGGTTGTGGGCGTCGGACACGGTGTCGTTCCGGGGGCGGTGGCACCGGATCGACAACGCCGGCATCAACCCGCGGCCCGCGGCCGGCCGCGTCCCGGTGTGGTTCGGCGGCCACGCGGACCAGGTGCTGCGCCGGGCCGGGCGGCTGGGCGACGGCTGGCTGCCGCACCGCCCGCCGGACGAGACGGCGGCGGAGATGGTCGAGCGGGTGCGGGGTCACGCCGCGGCGGCCGGCCGCGACCCGGCCGAGCTGGGCTTCGAGCCCCGGTTGACGTTGTCGGACGTGCCGGAGCGGGAGTGGGCGTCGTACGTGGGCCGGTGGGTCGAGCTGGGCGCCACGCACCTGAGCGTGAACACGATGGGCCTGGGGCTGCGGTCGGCCGACGACCACGTGTCCGTGCCGCGGGACGTGATGGAGGTTCTCGCATAGCAACGGGAAGCCCTCGTCCCCGGCCTTTTGGGGCGAGGGCTTCCCGTTGTGGTCGCTCAGTACTCGACGAGCGTGTAGCTGCCGGGCTGCACCGTGGACAGGTCGATGGCGGCGAGGAACTCCTGCGTCTCCGGCGCGCCGTAGAACGACGAGATGACCGCCTGGGCGGCGAGCTGGTCGGTCCAGGTGACGATGATCAGCCACTCGCCGTCGGCGCTCACCGCCGACCGCCGGGACAGGAACCCGTGCTTGGGCTCCATGAACTCGCGCTGCATGCGGATGTTGATCTCGCGGAACTTCTCCACGTCGAAGCCGTCGACCAGCTTGAACCGGATGGTCTCGACAATAGCCATGAGCGGGCGCACCTTTTCTTCTTCCGACAACCCTACCCGGTCAACCTAAACCCCTGCGAACTGCCACAACGACCATTGGTCGCTATTTCACCCGCACTCCGTGAACACCACGGAGTCCGCGAGGGATTCAATTGTTTTCTTCGCTTCACCCACCTCACGGATTATGCTCGGAATCGAGACTTTCGCTTTGTCGATTTTCGAGGTCGTTGTCGAGGAGACGGGCATGGATCTGCATTTGTCGGGTCGGGTGGCGGTGGTGACCGGGGCGAGCCGCGGCATCGGCCTGGCCGTGACGAGGGCGTTGGCCGAGGAGGGCGCGTCGGTCGTCGCGGGCTCGCGCACGCTCACGCCGGAGCTGTTGGGCGTGGCCGACAGCTTCAGCGGCCGGGTGCGCACGGTGGGCGTCGACCTGTCGGACCAGACGGGGGCGGACAGGCTCGTCTCCGCCGCCGTGCAGACGTTCGGCGGGGTGGACGTGGTGGTGAACAACGTCGGCGGCGTGCGGCCTCGGATGGGTGGTTTCCTGTCCATCACGGACGAGGAGTGGAACTGGGGCCTGGACGTCAACCTGATGACGGCGGTCCGCACCACCCGCGCGGCCCTGCCGCACCTGGAGCGCAGGGGCGGCGGCAACATCGTCAACGTGAGCACGGTGATGTCGTTCCTGGCCGACCCGGACGTCTACGACTACACGGCCGGCAAGGCGGCGCTGAGCAACTTCACCAAGGCCCTGTCCAAGGAAGTCGGCCCGAAGGGCATCCGCGTGAACACGGTCTCCCCGGGCCCGGTGGACACGGAACTGTGGACCCGCGAGGACGGCATCGCCCCGACGGTCGTCCGAGCAGTCGGCGTGGACCAGGCCGCGTTCCTGAAGGAACTGGCCGGCCGCATGGTCACGGGCCGCTTCACCAAGCCGGAGGAGGTGGCCGACCTGGTCCTGTTCCTATCCAGCGACCGAGCGGCCAACGTGCACGGCGCGGACTTCTTCATCGACGGCGGCATGATCACGACGATGTAGCCCACGCTCACGGCGGGCAGCACCCGAATCTGCCCGCCGTCGGCGCCTGCGGACCAGGTGCCGCGCTTCACGTCGAGCGGCCGGCGGACATGGGGTGAATGCCAGTAGTACTCCACCCACCGCTATCTCGATCTTATAAAGATCACCCTTTCGTCAGCACTTCGGTACCGATCGGAGTATTCATTGCACGCGAGGGGGACTAACGGTTCCCACCGCCGGTACTGTGTCGCCTCCAGCAATCCGTGGACCTTCGCCGAACATCCCCGAGATCGACAAGGACCAGCGGCACCATGCCACTGCAAGATCCACCTCCGGCACACCCGGAACCAGAACACGTGCGAAAAGATCGACAAGTGGCGAGACGTCGGGTCAAGCCCGTCGGCGGACGCATACAGCCGACCCGCCGCCCACAGGTCGCGCGCCGACCACAGCCACCACGCCGAGCCGCCGAGCCGCAGATCGTCGAAGCCAGGACCCGGCCCGCCGCGCCCCACGGGTTCGAGCGGGTCCACAACTCGACGAGCGGGTCCTGGTCCTTCCAAGCCGGAGGCGTCTGGGGGCCGGTCAACGTCGGCACGACGACCAACGTCACCGAGCGTTCGGCCGCGGCGCCCGCGAGCCCGCCGAGCCCGTCCACGAAGCCGGAAGAGCCGGCGCAGCTGGAACCGCGTTCCGGGGTCGCCGCCCTCGTCCACTTCGTCGCGATCGCGGTCGTCTTCGCGGCTTTCGCGAGGATCTTCCACTTCATCGACATGCAGGGCTGGGACTGGCTCCAGGTCATCATCATCACCGCGACAGCCCTGAAACTCGTCTTCTCCGCCTCCAAGAAAGCGATCTGGGGACGCCCCGAAACGATCTGGACCCTCGTCACGCTGGCCGCCGCCACCGCCGGGTTCCTGCTGGGCGGCAAGTCGTTCGCCGGTGGTGACCTGATCGACTACATCGCGAACTGGATGCTCTGGAACTTCTAGAACCGGCCGGGCGCCGACACCGGTCCACTGTGGAGTGTGTGCGCTGTGAGCGAATCTGCTCACGGCAGCAAGAGCGGCAGCAACGGTCGAGTGCGCGGCACGCTCGACGGCATGACCACGACCGAGAAGTTGCCGTTGTTCGACCACCGGCTTCGTGAACGGTTCCTCGCCCAGCGCGTCCTCGTGCTCGACGGCCCCTTGGACGACGACAACGGGACCGTGCTCGCCACCCAGATGCTGTCGCTCGCCGGTGAGGACCCGACCAAGGACATCGCCCTCTGGATCCACTCCCCCGGCGGGTCGGTGCCCTCGATGCTCGCCATCCGGGACGTCATGCGGCTCGTCCCCTGTGACGTCGCCACGCTCGCGCTCGGGCTCGCGTGCAGCGCCGGGCAGTTCCTGCTCTCCGCGGGCACGCCGGGCAAGCGGTTCGCGCTCCCGCACGCCCGGATCCTCATGCACCAGGGTTCCGCGGGCATCAGCGGGTCGGCGGTGGAGGTGCAGGTGCAGGCCGACGACCTGCGGCACACGCGGGACACCGTGCTCGGGCTCATCGCCCAGGACACCGGCCAGCCCGTCGAACGGATCTTCGCCGACTCGCTGCACGACCGGTGGTTCACCACCGAGCAGGCCCGCGAGTACGGCTTCATCGACCACGTCGTGCAGAGCCTCGACCAGGTCGTTCCCGTCCGCACCCACGAACTGGGCCTGGGGGTCCGCGCATGAGCACCTACACCATCCCCAACGTGATCACGCGCAGCACCAACGGCGAGCGGATCATGGACGTCTACTCGCACCTGTTGTCCGAGCGCATCATCTACCTCGGCACCGCGATCGACTCCGGCGTCGCCAACGCCCTGATCGCCCAGCTGCTCTACCTCGAAGCGGACAACCCGGACCGCGAGATCAACCTCTACATCAACAACGAGGGCGGCGACCCGGCCGCGATGCTCGCCCTCTACGACACCATGCGCTACATCAAGGCCCCGGTCGCCACCACGTGCATCGGCCAGGCCGTCGCGACCGGCGCGGTGCTGCTGGCGGCGGGCGCGGCCGGGAAGCGGTTCGTGCTGCCGCACACCCGCGTCGTGCTGCACCAGCCCGCCGCGCAGGGCCGGGGCACCATCCCGGACCTGATCCTCCAGGCCGACGAGGTGATCCGGGTGCGCACCCAGCTGGAGGAGATCCTGTCCCGCCACACCGGGCGCGACGTCGAGCAGCTACGGCACGACACCGACCGCGACCGCGTGTTCGACGCGGCCGGCGCGGTGGCCTACGGGCTCGCCGACCACGTCCTGGACCACCGGTCCTAGGCGGCCATGAGCACGGGCCCGGCGGGACGGCGGTGCCGCCGCATGTCCCCCGCGATGCCGATGAGCAGGTCGGGCAGCTCGACGCCGAGCGCACCGGTCACCGCGGCGATCATCTCGCTGGACGGCTCCTTGCGCCCGCGCTCGATCTCCGACAGGTACTGCGGCGAGATGCCGGCGCGCTCGGCGACGTCGACCAGCCGACCGCCCCGCTCCTCCCGCGCCGCGCGCAGGCTGCGGCCCAGCACTTCACGCCACAACGGCGCCGGGCCGCGGTCGGACGGCCGGGTGGCGCGCTCGCGGGGGCGGTCGGACGTGCGGGGCCGGTCGCGGTCGAAGGGGAGGATGTCCGCCATGCCGTCATCCTGACACCGGCGCACCACTGGGCGTACCGCGATTCCGCTGCGGGCAGAACGGGGAAGAACCCGGGCGGGACGGGTGCGGCGCGTGCACCCGTCCCGCCCGAGACCCGGTCGCCGCGAAAGGTGTCAGACGGCGGCTTCGGTGACCAGGGCGGACAAGGCGGCCCTGGCGATGGGCTCGTCCTCGCCGCCCGTGCCGCCGGACACGCCGATCGCCCCGATCACCGCCCCGTCCCGCACGATCGGCACGCCGCCGGGCACGACCGTCACCCCGGCCTGCGTCGACAGGCCCGCGAGCAGCGCCGGGTCCCCGGCCAGGAACTCGCCCAGGCCGCTGGTGTCGAACCCCAGCCCGGCCGCGGTGACCGCCTTGCCGGTGGCCAGCGACAGCGTCAGGAACGTCGCGCCGTCCGCCCGCGCCGACGCCTTGGTGTGGCCGCCCTCGTCCACGACGGCGATCGCCGCCTGGACGCCCAGCTGCTCCGCGTGCTGCACCGCCGCGTCCAGCAGGCGGCGGGCGTCCCGGAGGGAGAGTGTGCTCACGTTCGCTCCTCGATCGAGTGCCGGTGGCCACCGAGCCTAGCGTTAGGGAACCATCCCTAACAACCCTCGCCGGAGCCCGAACATCGTGATGTCGTCGGACTGCTCCGCGCCCTCGACGTGCCGCCGCACCGCGTCGTCCACCGCGTCGAGCAGCTCCTCGACCGACCGGCCCGGCCCGAGGGCGCGCAGCATCGCCTCCGTCCCGAACCGGCCGCCGGCGACGTCGCGCGCCTCCACCACCCCGTCGGTGTAGGCGAACAGGGCGTCGCCGGGGTTGAGGAACACCCGCGCGGGCGCGTACTCGCTGTCGGCGGACAGGCCCAGCGCGGGACCGGTCGGGCGCAGCGGCGTGCGGGTGCCGTCCGCGCGGACCACGACCGGCGGGTTGTGGCCGCAGTTGAGGTAGACCAGGCCGCCGGACAGCGGGTCCAGGACGCCGAAGAACACCGTGGCGAAGTAGCCCTGCTTGAGGTGGTGGCCGACCAGGTAGCGGTTGGTGTCCACGACGGACTGCACCAGCGGGCCGGTGCCGAAGGCCAGCCGCGGGGACAGGTCGGAGCCGGCGGCGAGGGTCGCGGGGGTGTGCTCGGCGTTGTGCCGCAACAGGGTCCGGATCAGCGCCATGAACAGGGCCGCGCCGATCCCCTTGTCGCACACGTCGGCGACCACGAACCCGAGGCGGCGGCCGTCGAGCAGCTCGAACACGTCGTAGAAGTCGCCGGACACCATCCGCGCCGGCCGGAACCGCGCGGCCAGCTCCCAGCCGGGCGGTTTCGGCAGCACGTCGGGCAGGAAGCCGGCCTGGAGCTCGTGCGCCACGTACAGGTCGCGCTCGTACTCGCGCACGGTCTCCTCGACGGCCCGCTGCTCGCCGCGCGTGGCGAGGCGACCGCGTTCCCAGGCCGAGACGATCCGGCCGCGCAGCAGGACCGGCGAGTACGGCGGCGCGACGAACTCGAACCCGGCGCGGACGCAGGCTTCCAGCGCGCCCAGGTCGCCGTCGGCGAACACCATCGCGCCCGGCGCGCCCGCCTCGCGCGCCCGGCGGCTCAGCAGCGCGACCCGGGGCAGGCCGAGGGAGGCGGCGAGCAGCACGACGTCCGGGCGGCCGAGGTCGTCGGCGACGTCGGCGGGCTGGGCCACGGTCGCGTGGAAGCCCGCCGCCGCAAGGCCTTCGAGCAGGTCCGGGCAGGTATCGCCGACGACCAGGACGTCCCGGGTCGCCCGCTCGGCCAACGAGAGCCGCACTTCAGCCCCCGGTCCCGCGGCGGCCTCCGGCCCCCGGTTCCATCATCTCACCGGGCACCGACGATCCGGGTGTCCCGGCGGGGGCCGGTGGGCGGTGGACGACCAGGGTGGTGCGGTTGCGGTCGGCGGTGCGTTCGTAGTGCAACTCGTCCACGCCCGAGTGCGCGAGGAACAGGCCCAGGCCACCCGGCTCACGCTCGTGCGGGTCCGTGAGCACCACCGACGGGTCGTAGGAGCGCGGGTCGAAGGGAGGTGCGCAGTCCTCCACCACGACCCACACCCGGTCCTCCGCCACGCCGCCGCGCAGGAACACCCGGTCCACGCCGCCGTGGGTCACCGCGTTGGTCGCGATCTCGTCCGCGGCCAGGCGCAGCCGGTACGCCCTGGCCCGGTCCAGGCCGGCGCGGGCCGCGAGGTCGCGGACGAACGCCGCGACCCGCGGGTCCACCGCGGTCACGCCGGCTCCTGCATCACCACGCTGCGGTCGAACCCGGTCAGCCGGATCGTCTCCGCCACCTCCGGCCGCGCCCCGACCAGCACGATCTCCACGCCCCGCCCCAGGCGCTGGTGCGCGAACACCAGGCTGCGCAACCCCGCCGACGACAGGTAGGACAGTTCGTCGAGCAACAGCACCAGCCTGGTCAACGGCCGCGCGGAGACCTCCGCGATCACCCGGTTGAGCTGCCCGGCCGACTTCGCCGCCAGCTCACCGCGCAGCCGGACCGTCGCCGTCCCGTCCCACACGTGGCTCTTCGCCTCGAACGCCATCCCCGCTCACCCCTTCCGTAGTTGCGGTCAGCACGACCACCGACCGCGGCCCCAGCCGCACCGACGTCCCGGTCGGCGGCTCCTCCCCCGGCTCGTGCGCGACACCGGCCCCGGTGTCGGCGAACAGCCGCCACTCCCCCGCCGGCAGCTCGACCTCCACGCCTTCCCAGTGCGCGTTGGCCGCCACGTACACCCGGTCGCCGGCACAGCGCAGCTCCGCGGCCAGCAGGCGGCTGCCGCCGGACCAGTCGGGCCGCTCGGGCGCCACGCCGTGCCACACCACGTCCCGCCCGCCGGCGAGGTGGCCGCGCCGGCGCAGCGCCGGGTGCGCCGCCCGGAACGCGATCGCGCGCCGGGTGAACTCGACCAGCCCGCGGTTGCGCTCGACCAGGTCCCAGTCGAACCAGGACAGCTCCGAGTCGTGGCAGTACGCGTTGTTGTTGCCGCGTTGGGTGCGGCCGGCCTCGTCACCGGCCGGCAGCATCGGCACGCCCTGGCTGGTCAACAGCAGCAGCAACGTGTTGCGCACCTGCCGGTCCCGCAGCGCCAGCACGTCCGCGCGGTCGGTCGGTCCTTCCACGCCGCAGTTCCACGAGTGGTTGCCGTCGTCGCCGTCGCGACCGCCCTCGCCGTTGGCCTCGTTGTGCTTCTCGTTGTAGGACACCAGGTCGGCCAGGGTGAACCCGTCGTGCGCGGTGACGAAGTTGACCGACGCGGCGGGTTCGCGGTCGCCGTAGAGGTCCGGCGAGCCGACGAACCGGGTCGCCAACTCCCCCACCACCCCGCTGTCGCCCTTGATGAACCGCCGCAGCACGTCCCGGTAGCGGCCGTTCCACTCCGCGAAGCGCCGGTAGCCGGGGAACGTGCCGACCTGGTAGAGCCCGGCCGCGTCCCACGCCTCGGCGATGAGCTTGCAGTCGCGCAGCACGGGGTCGTTGGCCAGCGCCTCCACCAGCGGCGGGTCGGCGAGCACCCGGCCGTCCGGGCCGCGGGACAGGATCGCCGCCAGGTCGAACCGGAACCCGTCGACGTGGTACTCCGCCGCCCAGTAGCGCAGGCAGTCCAGCACGAAACCGCGCACCACGGGGTCGTTGCAGTCGACGGTGTTGCCGGTGCCGCTGAAGTTGTAGTAGCCGCCGTCGGGCGTGAGCATGTAGAACGTGCGGTTGTCCAGGCCGCGGAACGAGATCGTGGGCCCGTGCTCGTTGCCCTCGGCGGTGTGGTTGAACACCACGTCCAGCACGACCTCGATGCCCGCCCGGTGCAGCTGCTTGACCAGGTCCTTCAGCTCGCGCACCGGATCGCCCGCCGCGAAGGAGTGCTTGGGGGCGAAGAACCCGACCGTGCTGTAACCCCAGTAGTTGTACCGCCAGGTGTCGGTCGCGGGGTCGTGGCGGGAGTCGGTGAACTCGTCGAACTCGAACACCGGCATCAGCTCGACGCAGTTCACCCCCAGCCGCTTGAGGTACGGGATCTTCTCCGCCAGCCCCGCGTACGTGCCGGGGTGGGCGACGCCGGAGTTCGGGTGGCGGGTGAACCCGCGGACGTGCGCCTCGTAGACCACCAGGTCCTCCTGGGCGATGCCGGGCCGCCGGTCGCCCGCCCAGTCGAACTCGTCGCGCACCACCCGCGAGCGCCACGGCGTCGGCCCGTACCGGACCGGCCGCGCCCCCCAGACCTCCGCGCCCGCCAACGCCTTCGCGTACGGGTCGGCGAGCACCACCGACGGGTCGAACCGGTGCCCGGCGGCCGGGTCGTACGGCCCGTCCACGCGGTAGCCGTACTCGACCTCGTCGGGGTCGATGCCCAGCACGGTGATCGCCCACGCCCCGCCGACCCGGTAGTCCCGCGGGATCGGCAGCTCGGCCATCGGTTCGGCCACCCCGCGCGGGAAGAGCACGAGGGTCACGGCGGTGGCGTGGTTGGACGGCACGGCGAAGTTCACCCCGCCGGGGACCGGGGTGGCGCCGAACGGCAGCGGCCGGCCGGCGCGCACCTCGAACCCCGAGTTCCACCGCGTCGGCAGCTCCACAGTGGACATCCCGCTACCCCTCCACCGGCGCCAGGTGCGCCCGCACGGTGAGGTCCCGCGCCGACTCCGGCAGGGTCACGGTCATGGCGACCGGGTCGAACCCGGCGTGCGGCCGGCCGTCGACCTCCACCCACTCCAGCCGGGCGGACCCGGCGGGCAGGGCGTCGGGCGCGACGCGCAGCAGGCGGGAGGCGTCGGCGCGGGGCTTGAACCACAGCGTCAGCGGACCGGCGCCCATCAGGAGCCGGCTGTAGACCGTGGACAGGAACGCCAGCTCCGCCGCGTGGTACATCGACATCGAGTGGCTGCCCTTGAGCCGTTCGGTGCCCAGGAGGTACGGGTGGCCGTCGGCGAGGACGTTGAAGTAGACGCCGCCCTCGTCGTGGTCGAGGAAGAACGCGTTGTAGAACGCCGCCGCCTCGCGGCCGTGGCGCACGAACTCCTCGTCCCGGGTGGTGCCGGCCAGGACGAGGTAGGCCAGGACGGCCTGTTCCTGTTGCCACCACGCCTTGCGGTCGTGCCAGGTCAGCCGGTGGGTGTCCTGGCCGACGCCCAGCACACGCTGGACCACGTCGTACCAGCCGCCGCGCCGCCGGTCGCTGCCGTAGGCGGGCAGGGTGCGGGCGATGCGGTCGGCCAGGGTGGTGTAGGACTCCTTGGGCCGCAACGCGTTCATCCGCGTCAGGTTCCAGGCGATCTTGAGGTTGTGGCCGACCACGGCCCGGTCCTGCTGCCAGCCCCACGTCCGGTCCGGCGTCCAGTCGCCGTGGAAGCGCTCCTGCACGAACGGGCTGGTGGCGTCCGGGAAGTGCTCGACGATCAGGTCGAAGGTCTCCTCCAGCATCCGCAGGTGCCGCTCGTCGCCGGTGGCCAGGTACAGGTTGACCAGGTAGGCCGGGGCGTGGTCGCCGACGGAGTTCCAGTTCTTGCGCGACCGGTTGGGGCCCAGCGACTCGTGGTGCGGGCTGAGCAGGATCGGGTCGATGTGCGAGTAGTAGCCGCCGCGCACCGGGTCCTTGAAGAACTTCTCGAACAGCCGCAGCGTGCCGTCGATGTCGGCGGCGATGCGCGGGTCGCCGGTGATCCGGAAGGTCTGGGTCGGCCCGGCCAGCGCGTAGATCTGCTCGTAGGCGGGGATGGACCCGGCGTCGTCGGCGAACTCCGAGGCGAAGCACCGCGACTGCACGCCGTCGCGCACGTCGATCCCGTGGTACCAGTAGACGACGTCCTCGTCCCGGTCCACGAACCGCATGTTGTCGCGCAGGTACTCGGTGCCGCGCTCGGCGACGCCCAGGAAGTCCTCGTCGCCGGTGAGCATGTACGCGCTGGCCATGCCGTAGACCAGGCGCGAGACGGTGTCGGTCTCCTGGACGTGGTCGTCGGCCTTGTCCCCGCCCAGCCGCAGGATCGTGCGGTAGTCGGCGAAGTCGACCGGGTTGGCCGCGCCGAACTGGGCGTGCCGGTAGAACCGGGCCAACTCGCCCAGTTGGCGCGGCCACCAGTCGGTCTCCTCGAACCGGTAGTCCAGGCCCGGCCCGACCAGCACGACCCGCTTGGCGTCGAACGTGACGTGCCCGCGCTCGGGGTAGTACAGGCCGTGGACGAACACGTGCCGGCCGGGGGTGAGCACGTCGATCATGGGGTCGGCGACGGGGTGGGCCGCCTCGCCCAGGTTGCGGATCATCTCGGCGTGCGTGTCGCGGGTGATCCGCGCCCGGACCGGGGTGCCGTCGCTGGTGCGCAGGTCCAGCGCGCCGCGGGTGGGGTCGAAGGCCACCACGTACCCGGCGACGAGGTCGGAGAAGACGAAGTCGGCGGTCACCGCGGCGTCACCCCGATCCCGCGCAGCATCCGCTGGCGGCTGCGCATGCTGCCCACGGGGGTGCGGGCGGCGATGAGGTCGATGAGCGTGCGGGCGAACAGGTGCGCGGCGTCGGCGCTGCGGCCGGTGACGAGGTCGCCGTCGACCACCACGTCCTGGTCGGTGTAGACCGCGCCCATGTTGCGCACGTCGCCGATGAGGTTGTTGTGGCAGGTCACGCGACGGCCGGCGACGACCTCGGCGATCGGGCTCACCAGCCACATGCCGTGGCAGATGATCCCCTTGAGGACGCCGGGAGTGGCGAAGGCGCGGCGCAGGAGCTGCACGGCCGGGGCGAGGGTGGTGACGTCCTCGCTGTAGCGCAGGCGGTCCGACACCATGCCCGAGGGCACGATGACCGCGTCGTAGCGCCTGAGGCGGGCGTCGTCCACGGCCTCCAGGTCGCCGGAGACGGTCAGCGGCACCTGGTACTCGTGGCCGGTGAAGGTGATCGACTCCTGGCCCCACAGGCGGGTCAGGTACTCGATGCTCGCGCCTTCCTCGGCGAACCTGCGCTCGTAGTAGTGGATCTCCGGCTCGACGTAGTCGGTCTCCATGAGGATCGCGACCGTGCGTCCGGACAGGCGGCCGTTCTCGCGGCGGGGCAGCGTGGGCATCGTCGCGGACCTACTTCGTCACCAGGTCGACCAGGAACGGACCGGTGGCGGTGAGCATCCGCCGCACCGCGCCCGCGACCTGGCTGGGCTTCTCCACCCGCATGGCGTCCACGCCCATCGCCCGCGCGAGTTCCACGAACCCGATCTCCGGGCGGCCCAGGTCGAAGCCGGAGGGGTACTCGTGGCGGTCGATCCCGCGCTCGGACCAGTACTGCTCGATGTTGAGGTCCAGCAGCTCGTAGCGGTGGTTGTCGCAGATGACGAACTTGGCGTTGACCTGCTCGCGGGCGGCGGTCCAGAGCGCCTGGATCGTGTACATGCTGCCGCCGTCGCCGGTGAACCCGATGACCTCCGCGTCCGGGCGGGCCATCTTCGCGCCGATCGCGCCGGGGATGCCGATGCCCAGCGACCCGCCGCGGGTGGAGAAGTAGTTCCCCTTGACGCGCGGGGGCAGGTACTTGGTGAGCGCGGGCGAGGCGGTGAGCGCTTCGTCGAAGATCACGAGGTCGCTGCCGCCCTGCTCGGCCAGTTCGGCGGCGAACAGCTCCATCATCGGCGCGTTCTGCTCCGGGCGCGGGCGGCGCCACACGGCCGAGGAGCGCGCGGTGGGGCGGCGGCCGGCGGCGGTGAGCCGTTCGACCAGGCCCGCGAGGGCGTGCTTGGGGTCGGCGGCGAGGGCCACGTCCACGGGGTGGTTCTTGGCGATCTCGTAGGTGTCCAGGTCGATGTGGACGATCCGGGCGTCGGGCCGGAACGGGTTGTGCAGCGAGGGGAAGACCTCGGGGAAGACGTAGGTGCCGACGATGAGGACGGCGTCCGCGTCGGCGACGATCCCGGCGGAGCGGGCGCCGAACATGTGGCCCAGCTGTCCCTGCCAGAGGGGGTGGGTGTTGTCCATGTTGAGTTCGGAGCTGTCCACGCCCCAGACGGGTGCGTCGAGCAGTTCGGCGACGCGGGTCAGCTCGTCCTGGGCGTTGGAGACCGAGACACCGTCGCCGACGAGGATGAGGGGGTGGTAGGCGCCGGTGAGCGCTTCGGTGGCTCCGTCCAGGTCGGCGGGGACGGGGACGACGGCCTGGCTGGGGATCGTGGCGGGGACGGCGGGCTCGGTGTTCTCGGCGTCGAGGACGTCCATGGGCAGTGCGACGAAGACCGGTCCGCGCGGGGCGGTCATGGCGGTCTTGACGGCGCGGCGGAGGGTGCGGAGGAGGGAGGACGGGTGGGTGACGCGGGTGGCCCACTTGGTCACCGGCTTGGCCATCGCGACCAGGTCGGTGGCCATCTGCGAGTCCATGGCGTCATAGGCGACCCCGGCCTCGCCCGCGATGACGACCAGCGGTGAGTGGCCGCGCAGGGCCTGGTAGAGCATGCCGACGCCGTTGCCGAGGCCGACCCCGGTGTGCAACTGGACCAGCGCCGGGCCGGCGGTGGCGCGGGCGTAGCCGTCGGCCATGGCGATGGCGACGGTCTCCTGCAACGCCAGCACGTACTCGAAGCCGGGGACGCCTTCCAGGATGTCGAGGAAGCCCTCTTCGACGGTGCCGGGGTTGCCGAACATCCGGGTGAAGCCATCGGCGGCGAACTGCTCGAAGATGGCGACCTTGCCCGGCCTTGCGGTCATGGCCGTGTGTCCTTCCGATGAGTGGGTGTGCGGGCGGGGCTGGGTGGTGTGGGTGCGGGCGTCGGGGTCGGCGGGGTCGGTGCGGGGCGGCGGGGCGGGTGCGGGGGGCAGCAGGGCGGGTGCGGGGGGCAGCAGGGCGGGTGCGGAGGCGGCGGGTGGGGAGACGAACCCGCGCCCCCGCGATCCGCTGGCGCTGCTCCGCGACCCGGGGGGCACCTCGCGGACAAACCCTGCGCCCCCAGAGCCCTCGCAACCGTCCCGCCCCCGCCTCCTCCGCCCCCGACAGGCCCGGCAGCCGGCAGGCTCAGAAGCCGAAGCGGCGCAGGCCCGACTCCAGGACCTCCACCAGCTTCTCCCCCGCCGGGAACGAGTCGGGGGTCGAGCGGGCCGTGATGAAGGGGTAGTCGACGATCACCGACACCTCCTTGCCCACGTTCCCGTGGTACTGCCCGTCCGGCCCCGTGGCGTCGCGCAGGATGTACTCCAGCGGGTACGGGGGCGGGCCCATGTTGAAGTCCACGCCGATGAAGCCGGTGCCGTCCTTGTAGTCGTACTCCTTGCAGTGGCCCGTGACGTGCTTGCCCCAGATGATCGACTTGCGGTCCTCCCAGTCGCGGGCGAACGCGAGCGGGGCCACCCCGTAGCACTCGCCGACGATGGGCTTGTCCGCGCGCAGGAACGCCAGGATCAGCTCGTGCAGGCGCTCGTTGTTGGCCAGGTCCACGATCGGGCCAGAGCCGCCGACGATCACCAGGGCGTCGAACTGCTTGACGTCCTCGTCCAGGTTGGACAGTTCGCGGTTGTACGCCTCGATCTTGCGCAGGTGGTCCGGCTCGCTGAAGTACGGCCGGTCCGGGATCCACTCGGCGAGGCTGATCGGGTTGTCCAGGCGGGACGACTCGTCCAGCTCCTTGGCCGCCACCGCGACCTCCGGCGTGGTCACCGACCGGCCCAGGGGCGGGTCGATGTAGCCGGGGTCGAGGCTGGGCGGCAGGGCGCGGGCCCGCGCGCCGGTGGGCGTCGCGAAGACCGACTGGTAGCCCTGCTCGTCGAACGTGGCCACCGGGCCGAGCAGTTCCTCGCCCCAGTAACCGTATTCCGAGAGGACGATCAGAATCTTCTTCGTCATCGTTTCTCCGTGGCTGGTGGTCGACAGGGTGGTGATTCCTGCCGAGGAGAAGCTTCGCCGCCCGCACCGCCCCACAACAAGGAATCGAACGTCCTGCGCGTCCACTCCGTGCAGTAGGCGTTCGAGTTAACGCGAAAGCCCTACCAGCGACGACGCGGACACTTCGTCACCTCCGCGCACCCGGGGACAAAAACCGCTGGTCGCGGACTTTCCGAACCGATCGAGCCGCGCAAAAAACCGTTCCGACCGTGCGGCATCCTTTTGTTCGATCCCATCGGAAAGGACGGCAGCAATGTCCGGCCGAATCTATGTCGAAGATGTCACGCCGGTCGTCGCCGCAGGACGCCACCCCGCCGGAGCGGTCGTGGGCGAGCACGTCCCGGTGACGGCCGTCGTCTGGCGGGAGGGCCACGACGCGGCGGGCGCGACCGTCGTGTGGCGCGGCCCCGCCGACCGGGTGGCCCGGCACACCCGCCTGTCCCCGCTCGACCCGGGCGCGGACCGCTGGTCCGCCGCCATCACCCCCGACGCGCCCGGCCCCTGGACGTTCCGGGTGGACGCCTGGTCCGACCCGTGGGCCACCTGGGAACACGCCGTGCGCGCCAAGCTCGAAGCCGGCCGGGGCCCCGACGAACTGGCCAACGACCTGGCCACCGGCGTCGCGCTGCTGCACCGCGCCGCCGCGATCAGACGCCCCCGCGAAGAACGCGACGCGCTGCTGCACGCGGCGGCCGTGCTGGCCGACGAGTCCCTGCCACCGGGCCGGCGCACCCGGCCCGCGCTGAGCGCCACGACCGCGAAAGCCCTGTGGGAACGCCCGATCCGCGACCTGGTCACCAGGGGCGAGACCCACCACCTCCGGGTGGACCGCGAACGCGCGCTCGTCGGCTCCTGGTACGAGTTCTTCCCCCGCTCCACCGGCGGGTGGGACGCCGAGGGCAACCCGGTCCACGGCACCCTCGCCACCGCCGCCGACGCCCTGGACCGCGTCAAGGACATGGGTTTCGACGTCGTCTACCTACCGCCCATCCACCCCATCGGCGAGGTCAACCGCAAGGGCCGCAACAACTCCCTCACCGCCAAGCCCGGGGACGTGGGCTCCCCCTGGGCCATCGGCTCCCGCCACGGCGGCCACGACGCCATCCACCCCGACCTGGGCACGCCGGTCGACTTCAAGGCGTTCGTCGAACGCGCCCACGACCTCGGCCTGGAGGTCGCGATGGACCTGGCTTTGCAGTGCGCGCCCGACCACCCCTGGGTCACCGAGCACCCCGAGTGGTTCACCACCCGGCCCGACGGGACCATCGCGCACGCGGAGAACCCGCCCAAGGAGTACCAGGACATCTACCCGCTCAACTTCGACAACGACCCCGAGGGCCTGCGCGCCGAGGTCCTGCGCGTGGTCCAGCACTGGATCGACCACGGCGTCCGCATCTTCCGGGTCGACAACCCCCACACCAAGCCCCCGGACTTCTGGCACTGGCTCATCGGCCGGGTCAAGGACCGCCACCCGGACGTGGTGTTCCTGGCCGAGGCGTTCACCCGCCCGGCCCGCCTGTACGGGTTGGCGCGCCTGGGTTTCGACCAGGCCTACACCTACTTCACCTGGCGCGACACCAAAGCGGAGCTGACCGACTTCGGCCGCGAGATCACCGCCCACGCCCACGAGGCCCGCCCGAACCTGTTCGTCACCACCCCGGACATCCTGCCGACGAGCCTTCAACTCGGTCTGCCCGCGATGTCCGCCCTGCGCGCCGCCCTGGCCGCCACCCTGTCCCCGACGTGGGGCGTCTACTCGGGTTTCGAGCTGCACGAGCACCAAGCCCTCAAGGGCGAGGAGTTCCTCGACTCGGAGAAGTACGAACTGCGCCCCCGCGACTTCGCGCGCGCCCGCGCCGAGGGCCGCTCGCTGGAGCCGTGGCTGACCAAGCTCAACGCCATCCGCCGCGCCCACCCGGCCCTCCGACAACTGCGCGAACTGACCTTCCACGACGTCGACGACGACGCCCTCATCGCCTACTCCAAGACCGACCCGGCCACCGGCGACACCGTCGTCTGCGTCGTCACCCTCGACCCCCGCACACCCCGGGAAGGCACGCTGCGCCTGGACCTGACCGCACTGCGCCTGCCGGACCGCTTCCCCGCCCACGACGAGGTGACCGGCCAGACCTGGCGCTGGGGCGCGGAGAACTACGTCCGGCTGGACCCCGCCACCGCCGTGGCGCACATCGTCGACGTCGGCCGCCCCGCACGTCGCCCGTCGGAAGGAGCCTGACCGTGTCGGACTGGTTCAAGCGCGCGGTGTTCTACGAGGTGCTGGTCAGCGCGTTCGCCGACGCCGACGGCGACGGCATCGGCGACCTCGCGGGCCTGGAGTCCAGGCTGGACTACCTGGAGTGGCTCGGCGTGGACTGCCTGTGGCTGCCGCCCTTCTACGCCTCCCCGATGAACGACGGCGGCTACGACATCAGCGACTTCCGGGCCGTGCGCCCCGAATTCGGCGACCTGCACGACTTCGTCGCCCTGCTGGACTCCGCGCACCGCCGCGGCATGAAGGTCATCACCGACCTGGTCATGAACCACACCTCGGCGGAACACCCGTGGTTCCAGGAGTCGCGGCGCGACCCGAACGGACCGTTCGGCGACTTCTACGTGTGGAGCGACACCGACCAGCGCTACGACGACACCCGGATCATCTTCGTCGACACCGAGAAGTCCAACTGGACCTGGGACGCCGAGCGCGGCCAGTTCTACTGGCACCGGTTCTTCTCCCACCAGCCCGACCTCAACTACGACAACCCGGCCGTGCGCCAGGCGATGCTCGACGTCCTGCGGTTCTGGCTGGACCTGGGCATCGACGGGTTCCGCCTGGATGCCGTGCCCTACCTGTTCGAGCGCGACGGCACCAACTGCGAGAACCTGCCCGAGACGCACGACTTCCTCAAACTGGTGCGCAAGGTCGTCGACGACGAGTACCCCGGCCGGGTCCTGCTCGCCGAGGCCAACCAGTGGCCCGCCGACGTCGCCCACTACTTCGGCGACCCCAGGGTCGGCGGCGACGAGTGCCACATGGCGTTCCACTTCCCGCTCATGCCGAGGCTGTTCATGGCCCTGCGCAAGGAGTCCGCGCTGCCCGTGTCGGAGATCCTCGCCCGCACCCCCGACATCCCGGCCGGCGCCCAGTGGGGCATCTTCCTGCGCAACCACGACGAGCTGACCCTGGAAATGGTCAGCGACGAAGAACGCGACTACATGTACGCCGAATACGCCCCCGACCCGCGCATGAAAGCCAACGTCGGCATCCGCCGCCGCCTCGCCCCGCTCCTGGACAACGACCGCGGCCGGCACGAACTGCTCACCGCGCTCCTGCTGTCGTTACCCGGCTCGCCGGTCCTGTACTACGGCGACGAGATCGGCATGGGCGACAACATCTGGCTGAAAGACCGCGACGGCGTCCGCACCCCCATGCAGTGGACCCCCGACCGCAACGCCGGGTTCTCCACCGCCGACCCCGGCAAGCTGTGCCTGCCCGTGGTCAGCGACGCCGTCTACGGCTACCAGGCGGTCAACGTCGAGGCCCAACTCTCCCACCGCGCCTCCCTGCTGCACTGGACCCGCGACCTGCTCGCCGTGCGCCGCCAGGAGGAGGCCTTCGGGCTCGGCGCGTTCCGCGAGGTCGACGTCGACAACACCGCCGCCTTCGCCTACCTGCGCGAACACGGCGACACCACCCTGCTGTGCGTCTTCAACTTCTCCCCCCACCCGCAGCCGGTCGAGATCAAGCTGCGCGGCCTCGACGGCCTGGTCCCGGTCGAGCTGACCGGCGGCGCGCGCTTCCCCCGCGTCACCGCGGAGCGCCACCAGCTCACCCTGCCCGGCCACGGCTTCTACTGGTTCCGCCTGGAGGCGTCATGAACACCGCGGTCTCCACCACCACGGCGCTGGCCGACTGGCTGGTCCGGCAGCGCTGGTACGCGGGCACCCGCGCCGCAGCCGTCCACGTCGAGCGCGTCACCACCCTCGTCCACGGCGACCCGGCCCTGCTGCACCTGCTGGTCGCCGCCGACGGCGAGCGCTACCAGCTCCTGCTCGGCCACCGCGCCACCCTGCCCGACGAGTTGGCCCACGCGCGGATCGGCGACACCCCCGACGGCGCGCTCTACGCGGCCACCCACGACACCGGACTGCTGACCCGGCTGCTGGGCGCGCTGCGCGACCGGTCGGGCGGCCCCGGCCCGGCGTTCGACCCCGAACCCGGCGCGCACGTCGTCCCCGGCCTGCCCGCCCGCGTCCTCGACGCCGAGCAGAGCAACACCTCGCTGGTCCTCGGCGACCGGCACATCCTCAAGCTGTTCCGCCGCGTCCAACCCGGCCCGCACCCCGACGTCGAGCTGCACCGCGCCCTGCACGACGTGGGCGCGCAGCACGTCGCCCGCCTCCAGGGCACGGTCACCACCCACCTCGACGGCGTCCCCACCGCGCTGGGCGTCCTCCAGGAGTACCTGCCCGACTGCCGCGACGGCTGGACCCTGGCCACCACCGGCGACCGCGCCGCGTTCGTGCCCGAGGCCGCCGAACTCGGCCGCGCCGTCGCCCGCGTGCACGCCGACCTGGCCCGCGCGTTCGGCGCGCGCAACCCCGCGGTCAGCGACCTGCACGACACCGCCGACCGCCTCCACCTGCGACTGACCACCCTCGGCGGCCCCGAACTCGCGCCGCACGAACCCGCCATCCGGGCCGCCTACGACCGCCTGCGCACCCTGCCCGGACCGTTCGTCCTGCAACGCGTGCACGGCGACCTGCACCTGGGCCAAGCCCTGCGCGCCGACGGCCGGTGGACGATCATCGACTTCGAAGGCGAACCCGGCCGCCCCCTGGAGGAGCGCAACGCGCCCCGCCACGCCCTCCAGGACGTCGCCACCATGCTGCGCTCGTTCGACTACGCCGCCCACCACGGCGACCCGGACCCGCGGTGGGCCGACCGGCTGCGCGAGGCGTTCTGCGCCGGCTACGCCGCCGTCCTGGACGACCCGCACGACCACCCCGTGCTGCTGCACGCGCTGGAACTGGACAAAGCCGTCTACGAAGTCGCCTACGAACGCGCCCACCGCCCCGACTGGGTCGGCATCCCGCTCGGCGCGATCACCCGCATCCTGGACGGTGCCGCATGACCACGCTGGAGGACACCGACCGGCTCGTCGTCGGCGACCACCCCGACCCGCACTCCGTGCTCGGCGCCCACCCCGCCGGGCCCGACACCGCCATCCACACGCTCCAGCCCGGCGCTTCCACCGTCCACGCGCTGGTCGACGGGCGAACCTTCCCGCTGGACCCGGTCGGGCACGGCCTGTTCGCCGGCATCGTGCCCGGCCACGTCCACGACCACCGGCTCCTGGTCGACGGCGAAGTCCGCGACGACCCCTACCGGTACCCGCCCACGCTGTCCGACGTGGACGTGGAGCTGGTGGCGCGCGGCGAACACCCCCGCCTGTGGGAGGTGCTCGGCGCCCACCCCCGCGACGGCGGCGTGGCGTTCGCGGTGTGGGCGCCGGGCGCGCGGGGCGTGCGGGTCGCGGGCGACTTCGACCACTGGTCCGGCCGCGGCACACCCCTGCGCGACCTCGGCGGCGGCGTGTGGGAGGTGTTCGTGCCGGGCGTGCGACCGGGCTGCCGGTACAAGTTCCGCGTCCTCGGCGCGGACGGCACGTGGCACGAGCACGCCGACCCCCTCGCGTTCGCCACCGAGGTCCCGCCCGCCAACGCCTCCGTCGTCACCGCCACCCGGCACCGGTGGCACGACGCCGAGTGGCTCGCCCGTCGCGCCACGGTCAACGGGACGTCCGCGCCGATCAGCATCTACGAGGTGCACCTCGGGTCGTGGCGGGCCGGACTGTCCTACCAGGACCTCGCCGTCGAACTCGGCGACTACGTGCAGGACACGGGGTTCACGCACGTCGAGTTCCTGCCGGTCACCGAGCACCCGTTCAGCGGGTCGTGGGGCTACCAGACCACGTCGTACTTCGCGCCCACCGCGCGGTTCGGCACCCCCGACGACTTCCGGTTCCTGGTGGACCACCTGCACTCGCTCGGCATCGGCGTCATCCTCGACTGGGTCCCCGCCCACTTCCCCCGCGACGCCTGGGCCCTGGCCCGGTTCACCGGCGCCCCGCTCTACGAGCACCCCGACCCGAGGCGCGGCGAACACCCCGACTGGGGCACGCTGATCTTCGACCTCGACCGGCCGCAGGTGCGGAACTTCCTGCTCTCCTCGGCGCTGTACTGGCTGGAGGAGTTCCACCTCGACGGGCTGCGCGTGGACGCCGTCGCCTCGATGCTCTACCTCGACTACTCGCGCACCGACTGGCTGCCCAACGCGTTCGGCGGCCGGGAGAACCTGGAGGCGGTCGAGTTCCTGCGCACCCTGAACGCCACCGTGCGCGACCGCGTGCCCGGGGCGCTGGTCTTCGCCGAGGAGTCCACCACCTGGCCCGGCGTGACCGCCGACGACGGCCTCGGGTTCGGGCTCAAGTGGAACATGGGCTGGATGCACGACACCCTGCGCTACTTCCGGCACGACCCGGTGCACCGCGCGGGCGCGCACACGGGCCTGACCCACACGTTCGACTACGCGTGGAGCGAGCGGTACGTCCTGCCGCTGTCCCACGACGAGGTCGTGCACGGCAAGGGGTCGCTGTGGCAGCGGATGCCCGGCGACAACCGGCGCAAAGCCGCCGGCGTCCGCGCCCTGCTGGCCTACCAGTGGGCGCACCCGGGCAAGAAACTGCTGTTCATGGGCGGCGAGTTCGGACAGCCGCACGAGTGGAACGCCGACGGGTCCCTGCCGTGGTCGCTGCCCGCCTCCGACGGCCCGCACCGGGGCGTCCAACGCCTGGTGGCGGACCTGAACGCGCTCTACCGGACCTCCCCCGCCCTGCACACCCTCGACCACTCGCCCGACGGGTTCGCCCTCCTGGTCTCCGACGCGTCGGCGAACGTGCTGGCGTTCCGGCGGGTGGGGGCGGACGGGTCGCAGGTGGTGTGCGCGGCGAACTTCTCCGGGGTCGCGCTGCCCGGCTACCGGCTGCCGCTGACCGGCACCTGGCGGGAGGTGCTCACCACCGACGCCCTGGCGTACGGCGGCGAGGGCGTGGTCAACGGCGTTGTCGAAGGCGTGCTCGACCTGCCCGCGAGCGGGGTGGTGTGGCTGACCCCGGCGTGACCGCCGCCGGGAGGACCGCCCGTTCGGCCGCACCCGGCGCCCGCCGCCGGGTGCGGCATTGCTCCGGTCGGGATTGATCCTTTTCGCGACCCTGGCCGTAACTCTCTGGGCAGGCGCGTGTAGCTTGCGCGGGAAAGGGGTAAAGGACGGCCCATGAGCAGCACACCGATCTACGACGAGCTGGCCGCGATCCTGCTCGTCGACCAGCCGGTTACCACCAAGGACGCCGGTCAAACCGCCGCGCCCGAAACCGACCGGGCCGAGGACGGGAAGCCGGCCCGCACCGGCGGCCGGCGGCGCAAGCCGGAACCGGACGTCTGAGCTTTTATTCCACACTGAAGTTATTGAGCGAATAAAACTCGAACACCCGTTCGATCCGGGTTAAGCTCCGCGCATGCAGGTCTCGTTGTTCGACACCGGCGCGGAGCCCGTCGGGCTGCGCCCGCTGACCGGGATCCGCCGGACGACGTTGAGCGCCGGCGCGTGGGTGGACGTGCTGCCCGGCTGGCTGACCGGCGCGGACGAGGTGTTCCAGCGCCTGGTGTCCGAGGTCCCGTGGCGCGCGGAGCGCCGGCAGATGTACGAGCGCGTGGTCGACGTGCCCAGGCTGCTGTGCTTCTACGACGAGGACGCGGCCTTCCCCCACCCGGTGCTGACCGAGGCCCGCGACACCCTGTCCGAGTGGTACGGGCCGGAGCTGCGCGAACCCTTCCGCACCGCCGGCCTGTGCTACTACCGGGACGGCCGGGACAGCGTGGCGTGGCACGGCGACACCATCGGCCGAGGCAGCCGCGAGGACACCATGGTCGCGATTGTGTCGGTCGGGACGCCCCGCGCGTTGATGCTGCGCCCGCGCGGCGGCGGCGAGACCCTCCGCTACGCCCTGGGCCACGGCGACCTGATCGTCATGGGCGGCAGCTGCCAGCGCACGTGGGAACACGCGATCCCGAAGACCTCGAAGGCCGTCGGCCCCCGCATCAGCGTCCAGTTCCGCCCCCGCGGCGTCCGCTGACCACTCGCCGACCACTCCTTGACACCGTCCCCACCGCCACTACGCTCCGTCTGGGAGCGCTCCCAGATCCCTCGGCAGCTCAAAGGAGAGCGGTATGCGGCATCGGAGAACGGTCTTGGGCGCACTCGCCGCGGCGGCGGTGGCCGTCGCGGGCGTGGTCGTCTCGGTGGGCACGGAGCAGGTCGCGTCCGCCGCCACCGGGTACCTGCGGACCAGCGGCAACAAGATCGTCGACAGCGCGGGCACCCCCGTCCGCCTGACCGGCATCAACTGGTTCGGCATGGAGACCGACAACAAGACCTTCCACGGCCTGTGGTCCAACCGCACGTGGAAGCAGCAGCTCGACCAGATGGCCCAGCTCGGCTACAACACCCTCCGCGTCCCGTTCTCCAACGACGCGCTCAAGCCCGACGCGAAGGCCAGCGGCGTCAACGACTTCGTCAACCCCGACCTGGTCGGCCTGTCCCCGCTGCAGATCCTGGACAAGGTCATCGGCTACGCCGGCGAGAAGGGCATGCGCGTCATCCTCGACCGCCACCGCCCGACCAGCGCCGGCCAGAGCGCCCTGTGGTACACCGCGACCGTGCCCGAGTCCACGTGGATCGAGGACTGGAAGGCCCTCGCCCGCCGGTACGCCGGCAACCCCACGGTGATCGGCGCGGACCTGCACAACGAGCCGCACGCCGAGGGCACCAACCCCAACGCGACCGGCGCGTGCTGGGGCTGCGGCGACACCGCGCGCGACTGGCGGCTGGCCGCCGAACGGGCGGGCAACGCGATCCTGTCCGTGCAGCCGGACTGGCTGATCTTCGTCGAGGGCGTGTCCTGCCCCAGCGGCGGCCTGTCCAACGTCTGGGACAACGACCCGTCCAACGACGAGGACTGCGGCTGGTGGGGCGGCAACCTGTCCAAGGCGGGCGAGTTCCCGGTGCGGCTGTCCGTGCCCGACCGGCTGGTCTACTCGCCGCACGAGTACGCGACCTCGGTCTACCGGCAGAAGTGGTTCGACGCGCCGGAGTACCCGGCCAACATGCCCGCGATCTGGGACAAGTACTGGGGCTACCTCTACAAGAACAACGTCGCCCCGATCATGATGGGCGAGTTCGGCAGCACGCTGGCCGACCCGAAGGACAAGGTGTGGCTGGAGAACCTGATGGCCTACACGGGCTCGGGCGTCAACGGCATGTCGTTCACCTACTGGTCGTGGAACCCGAACTCCGGTGACACGGGCGGCATCGTCGGCGACGACTGGACCACGGTCAACCAGGCCAAGCAGTCGATCCTCCAGCCGTACCTGATCCCGCCGACCGGCGGCGCCACCACCACGACCACCACCACGAAGACCGACCAGCCGCCGCCGGGCGCGTGCCGGGCGGCGTGGAAGCAGGACAACGCGTGGCAGGGCGGCTTCCAGGGCTCGCTGACGGTGACCAACACCGGCGCGTCCGCGGTGACGCCGTGGAAGGTGGTCTTCACCCTGCCCGCGGGCGTGACCATCGCCAGCGGCTGGAACGGCGCGTTCAGCCAGTCCGGCACGACGGTCACGGTCACCGCGCCGTCCTACAGCCCGTCGCTGCCGGCGGGCGGGTCGGTCGCGCTGGGCTTCACCGCCAACGGCCCCTCGGGCGCGCCCACCGGCGTGACCCTCGGCGGAGCGGCCTGCGGCGTGTGAACGGGCGCCGGGCGGTGGCACCGTCCCCCGCCACCGCCCGGCACCGCCGCTCAGACCTCCCGCGTGACCACCTCGGTGGGCGCGACCGACCCCCGGCAGTCCCGACAGGTCAGCCGGACGTCCACCGCGCCGCCGCACCCCGCGTGCTCGGCCACCACCGGCGGGCCGCTCTCGTCGCCCAGGTGCCGGTCGCCCCACTCCATCAGCGCCAGCAGCACGGGCATCAGCTCACGCCCCTTGGCGGTCAGCCGGTACTCGTGGCGTGGCGGGCGGTCCTGGTAGCGGACGCGGTCCAGGACGCCGTGGCGCACCAGGGTCCCCAGCCGGTCGCTGAGCACGTTGCGCGCGATGGGCAGGCTGTCCAGGAACCCGTCGAACCGGGTCACCCCGCGCGCCGCGTCGCGCACGATCAGCAGGGTCCACCGCTCGCCCACCACTTCCAGCGTTCGGGCGATCGAGCAGGTCTGACCGTCGTACGTGCGTCGGAGCATTCGCGCATGATAAGTCCGGGTGCCGCGTGGATGAGCCGGGACCAGCCCATCCACGCGGCACCTCAAGCGGTGCCGGCCGGCCGACACCACCGGCGCCCGCCCGCCTCGGGTCTGGGGGTCCCCGGCTGGGCGGCGCACGCCGGGAACCTACCGGGCCTTGGTCCTAAAAGGCAACCAACAGCTACGTGAGCCGTACTCGCTCAGCCCTTCAACGAAGGGAAGTCCTCCTCGCGGTACTCCCCCGGCACCCGCTCGCCGGTCTCCCGCCCGCGCAACTCCACCCGCCGGATCTTCCCCGAAATCGTCTTCGGCAGGTCGGTGAACTGGACCCGGCGCACCCGTTTGTACGGGGCGAGGTTCTCCCGGGCGTGCCGCAGGATCGACAACGCGGTCCCCTCGTCCGCCGCGAACCCGGCCGCGAGCACCACGTAGGCCTTCGGCACCGCCAACCGCACCGGGTCCGGCGACGGCACCACCGCCGCCTCCGCCACCGCTTCGTGCTCCAGCAGGACGCTCTCCAGCTCGAACGGCGAGATGCGGTAGTCCGAGGCCTTGAAGACGTCGTCCGTGCGGCCCACGTAGGTGATGTAGCCGTCTTCGTCCACCGAGCCGACGTCCCCGGTGTGGTAGTAGCCGTCCCGCATGACCTCGGCGGTGCGCTCGGGGTCGCCGTGGTAGCCGGCCATCAGGCCCAGCGGGCGGTGCGCCAGGTCCAGGCAGATCTCCCCTTCGGCGCCCGGCCGCCCGGTCACGGGGTCCACGAGCACGACGGGGTACCCCGGGACCGGCCGCCCCATCGACCCGGCCTTGACCGGCTGCCCCGGCGTGTTGGCGATCTGCACGGTCGTCTCGGTCTGCCCGAACCCGTCCCGGATCGTCACACCCCACGCCGAGCGCACCTGGTCGATCACCTCGGGGTTGAGCGGTTCGCCCGCGCCGACGACCTTGCGCGGCGGCGTCTTCAATGCCGTCAGGTCGGCCTGGATCAACATCCGCCACACCGTGGGCGGCGCGCAGAAACTCGTCACGCCGCAACGGTCCATCTCGGACATGAGCCGAACGGGATCGAACCGGGAGTAGTTGTAGACGAACACGGTCGCCTCGGCGTTCCAGGGGGCGAAAACGTTGCTCCAGGCATGCTTGGCCCAGCCAGGCGAAGAGATGTTCAGGTGGACGTCCCCCGGCTCCAGCCCGATCCAGTACATCGTGGACAGATGCCCGACGGGGTACGAGACGTGCGTGTGCTCCACGAGCTTGGGACGCGCCGTCGTGCCGGAAGTGAAGTACAGCAACAAGGTGTCGTCAGCCCGGGTGACCCCGTCAGCCGCGAAGTCGACCGACGCACCCGCACTCTCCCCGTAATCGAGCCACCCCTCCCGCGCCCCCACCGAAATCCGCGTGTAATCCCCGGGCACCTCGTCGAACTTGACCGCATCCCCCGCCCCCACGACAACGTGCCGCGCACCCCCGCGCTCGACCCGGTCACGCAGATCAGCCGGCGCGAGAAGCGTGGTGGCCGGGATGACCACCGCCCCGAGCTTCATCGCCGCCAACAGCACTTCCCACAACTCCACCCGGTTCCCCAGCATGAGGACCACTCGATCCCCACGCCGAACCCCCCGCTCCCGCAACCAGTTCGCAACCTGGTTCGACCGCCGGGACAACTCGGCGAACGACCACCGCCCCTCCCGCCCGTCCTCCTCGACGATCCAGAGGGCAACCCCGTCGTTGCCGCGCGCGATCTCGTCGAACCAGTCCAGCGCCCAATTGAACTCACGCAGGTCAGGCCACACGAACCCCGCACGGGCCACGGCATAGTCGGTCAAGTGGGCCAACAGGAAGTCCCGGGCGTCACGAAAGCTCATCACCCAACCCTCCACCCCACCCACCAACACAACCACCCCCATCTGGAGGGGCGTTTTCAAGTTCTTGAAGGGCTATCAGCCACAGGAAGGGCCTCGGTTCGTTCCCCGTACGGCCTGGGCGCAGCCCAACCACGCTTTGGTCTTCTCCGCAACCAGCTTTTCCGGTTGCGGAGAAGACCAAAGCGTGGTTGCCTCCGGCAGGCCGTACGGGG
>NZ_JBEZBW010000035.1:0-72337 GCF_040647305.1 Saccharothrix sp. NPDC042600
GCGTGGCGTGGGCTGCGGCGCGGGCGTGGTGTTGCGCGGCGTGGGCTGCGGCGTGGTGCGGCCGGCGCTGCGGCGCGGTCGGCGGCGGCAGCGTGGCGTGGGCGGGTTCGCCGGCACTGTGGCGTGGCCGGTGGTGGGTGGCGTGGGGTCAGGACTGGCGGCGGTTGCGGGAGCGGCGGATGCCGAGCCCGATCAGGGCCAGTGCGGCTGCGCCTGCGGCGATGACGGCCCACGGGGGGATGTCGCTGCTGTCGGCGGCGGGCGCGGGGGAGGCTGCCGTGTCGCCGGTGCCCTGGGGTGGTGGGGGCGTGGTCGTCGTGGGGGCGGGGGCGGCCAGGGCCGCCGCGCCGGTGACCGCGCGGATGGTGGAGCGGGCGGCGTCGGGGGCGAATTCCGTGGCCGAGAGCAGGGTGCCGTCCGGGTCGAAGGCGATCGCCTCGCCCTGGGGCTCGTTCGGCAGCGGGACGCGGACCGGGTCCGATCCCAGGGCCTTGGCCAGGTCGCCGTCGTCGGGCACCGGGAACAGGTACGCGTCGGTGTAGGTGCGCAGCGCCGCCACGCGGCCGTCGTGGGACATCGCGCCGCCGGTCACCAGGCGGGTCACCACGGTGCTCTCCAGCGGGCCGCCCGGGGTGTCGGTGCCGCGCATCGACACGCGGGCCACCTGTTCCAGCGGGGTGGGGGCGGCGTCGGACAGGTCGGCGGTCGGGCGGTAGACCAGGGCCGAGCCGATGGGTTCCTTGGTGACGATGTGCGGGACGCCGCGGGCGTCCAGGAGCAGCGCTTCGGCGTCGTGCTTGCCGTCCGGGTAGGTCAGGCGGAACAGGCGGGACGTGCCGTCCGGGGCGATCGCGTGCAGCGCCACGGTCTCGCGGGTCTTGCCGTTGTCGCCGGTGTCGGCCAGCCACACGGTGCCGTCCGGCGCCAGGGCCAGGTCCTCGACGTCGTACGGGTTCGCCGGGGCGGTGATGGTGCGGGTGACCCCGCACGACCGGTTGAGGACCTGGACCTCCACCCGACCCGTGTCGCTGTCGTTGACGGCGAACCACTCGTCGCCGCTGGACCCCAGGCCGGACAGCTCGGCCAGCTTCGGCGAGGTGAGCGCGCACACGTCGGCGACGGCCGGCTCCGCCGAAGCGGGACCGGCCGTCAGGACGAGTGCGGCCAGGGCCGCGAGTGGCGCGCGCAAGGGATCAGGCGCGGCTTCCGTTCACGGCGAACTGCTCCAGCACGCCGGCCAGGTCGGGGCGCACGCGAGCGCTCAGCTCGGTGCCCTCCTCGGTGTGCCGCTCCTTGAGCACCTCGCCCTCGCGGTGCACGCGGGCCACGATCTCGCCGCGCGCGTACGGCACCAGGGCGTCCACCACGACCTCGGGGCGCGGGATCAGCGAGGCGATGCGCTCGCGCAGCTCCCCGATGCCCTCGCCGGTGTGCGCCGAGACGAACACCGCCGTGGGGAACAGGTGGCGCAGCCGGGCCAGGCCCAGGTCGCCCACCGCGTCGATCTTGTTGACCACCAGCAGCTCGTGCGGCATCGAGTCGTGCCGCTCGCTGATCTCCGAGATCACCTCGCGGACCGCCGTGACCTGCTTCTCCGGCATCCCGTCGGACCCGTCGACCACGTGCACGAGCAGGTCCGCGTCGGCGACCTCCTCCAGCGTCGACCGGAACGCCTCCACCAGCTGGTGCGGCAGGTGCCGGACGAAGCCGACGGTGTCGGTCAGCGTGTACGGCAGGCCCTCGGGGGTCTGGGTGCGCCGCGTGGTCGGGTCGAGGGTGGCGAACAGGGCGTCCTGCACCAGCACCCCCGCCCCGGTCAGGGCGTTGAGCAGGCTGGACTTGCCCGCGTTCGTGTACCCGGCGATGGCCACGTTCGGCACCGCGTTGGCCACCCGCGCGCCGCGCTTGGTCTCCCGGATGACGCTCATCGCCGCGATCTCGCGCCGCAGCTTGGCGATCCGGGCGCGGATGCGCCGGCGGTCGGTTTCGAGCTTGGTCTCACCGGGACCGCGCAGACCCACGCCGCCGTTGCCGCCGCCGGCGCGACCACCGGCCTGCCGCGACAGCGACTCGCCCCAACCGCGCAGGCGCGGCAGCAGGTACTGCAGCTGCGCCATCTCGACCTGGGCCTTGCCCTCCTTGGTCGAGGCGTGCTGGGCGAAGATGTCCAGGATGAGCGCGGTGCGGTCGATGACCTTGACCTTGAGCTTCTCCTCCAGCTGCCGCAGCTGGCCGGGGGACAGCTCACCGTCGCAGATCACCGTGTCCGCCCCGGTGGCGATCACGACGTCGCGCAGTTCGGCGACCTTGCCGGAGCCGATGTAGGTGGCCGGGTCGGGCCGGTCGCGCCGCTGGACGAGGCCTTCGAGGACCTCGGAGCCCGCGGTCTCGGCGAGCAGCGCCAGTTCGGCGAGCGAGGCCTCGGAGTCGGCCGCCGTGCCCTCGGTCCACACGCCGACCAGCACGACGCGCTCCAGGCGGAGCTGCCGGTACTCGACCTCTGTGATGTCCTCCAGCTCGGTGGACAACCCGGCGACGCGGCGGAGCGCGGCGCGGTCGGCGAGAGCCAGCTCGCCGGTGGACAGCTCGGCTTCGTGGTCGAGCCAGTCGTTGCTGTTGTGCGTGTTTTCCGTCATTTGCCCTTCATCGTCGCATGTCCCGCCGCCGGCGCCGAGTGGTTAATCGCCTGGGTACACCGCCAGGTAGATCGCCACACGCTCCCCTTCCGGGTCGTCCGGTTCAGCGGCCAGCTCATCCAACAACGTGCGGAGACGCCGCTTTAGTTCCCCGGCGTTCACCCTCGTCACCAGGCGTGTCTGGTCGACCTGGTCGTGGCCCAGCTCGGCCACCTCGGACAGGAACGCCTGGAGCATCGCCTCGCCCTTGGCGTGCGGGTCGACGCCGGACAGCCGCCAGGACAGGCCCGTGGACAGGTAGGGGATCTCCCGCGCGCCGCGGTTGCCGGTGCGCGCGGGCTGGGGTTCGAGGAAGCCCGTGGCGACGAGTTTGCGCACGTGGTGGAGGGTCGTGGCGGGGTCGCGGCCGAGGCGTTCCGCGATCTCCTTGTTGGTCATCGCCCGGTCGTAGGTGAGCCGGATGATGCGCAGCCGCACGGCGGAGGCGAGGGCGGCGGCTTCGGCCTCGGTGGCGGGGCGTCGGTGCACCCGCCCAGGATAAGTGATTGACACTTTCCAATCACTCCCGCGAGACTGCCGGACGTGTCCCTGTGGTCCCACCGCGACTTCCGCCTGCTCTGGGCAGGCGACACCATCAGCTACTTCGGCGCGTCCGTCGGTCGGGTCGTGCTGCCCCTGCTCGCCGCGGGCACCCTCGCGGCGACGCCGTTCCAGATGGGGCTGTTGACGGCGGCGAACACCGCCGCGTTCCTGCTCATCGGCCTGCCGGCGGGCGTGTGGGTGGACCGCATGCGGCGGCGCCCGATCATGCTGACCGCCGACTTCGTCCGCTTCGGGCTGCTGCTGTCCGTGCCGCTCGCGTGGTGGCTGGGCGCGCTGACCCTGGTTCACCTGGTCGTGGTCGCCCTGCTGGTGGGCGCGGCCACGGTCATGTTCGACATCGCCTACCAGTCGTACCTGCCGGTGCTGGTCGGGCGGGACCAACTGGTCGAGGGCAACGCCAAGCTGACCGCGAGCCAGTCCGTGGCCGAGGTGTCCGGACCCGCGGTGGCCGGTGGTGTCGCCCAGGCGGTGGGCGCGGCCAACGGCGTGCTGGCCACGGGCGTCGGCTACCTGTGCTCGGCGCTGTTCCTGATGCGCATCCGCACGCACGAACCCGAACCGGTGCGGTCCGACAAACCGAGCCTGGTGGCGGAGATCGGCGAGGGGTTGCGGTTCGTGTTCGGCAACCGGTCGCTGCGCGCGATCGTCGGCACGACCGGCACGGCGAACTTCTTCGGCGGCATGGGCATGGCCGTCATCGTGCTGTTCCTGGCCCGGACCCTGGACCTGTCCGACGGCGTGATCGGGCTGGTCCTGACCTCGGCGGGGCTGGGCGGCGTGCTCGGCGCGCTGACCGCGAACCGGTGGAACAAGCGGTTCGGGCAGCTGCGGGTGATCTGGCTGGTCATGCTGGTGACCCAGCCGTTCGGCCTGCTGATCCCGCTGGGGGCGGCGGACTGGCGGCTGGTGTTCGTGTTCGTCGGCGACCTGGCGGTCGCGTACGGGGCGATCGTCTACAACATCGCCCAGGTCAGCTACCGGCAGTCGATCTGCCCGGACCACCTGCTGGGGCGGATGAACGCGTCGATCCGGTTCGTGGTGTGGGGGTCCATGCCGTTGGGCGGCCTGGTCGGCGGTGCGCTGGGCGGGGGGTTCGGGATCGTGCCGACGTTGTGGATCGCGATGGCCGGTCAGGCGCTGGCCGTGCTGTGGGTGCTCTTCTCGCCGCTGCGGACGCGGGAGGCCGTGGCGGCCTGATCCGTCCTTGGGGGGTTCGTGCGGGATTTCCGGCTGTTCTGGGGGAGCGACACGGTCAGCCAGTTCGGCAGCGCGGTGTCGGTGTTCGCGTTGCCGCTGGTGGCGGTCGAGATGGGGGTGTCGGAGTTCGCGATCGGCTTGCTGACCGCGGCGGGCATGGCGGCGTTCCTGCTGGTCGGGCTGCCGGTCGGGGTGTTCGTGGACCGGGTGCGGCGGCGTCCGGTGCAGGTCTGGGGCAACGCGGGGCGCGCCGCGGCCCTGGCGTCGGTGCCGCTGGTGGGGTGGTTCGGCGGGCTGTCGTTCGAGTACCTGCTGGCGGTGGCGCTGCTGGTGGGCGTGCTGTCGGTGTTCGTCGAGGTCGCGGCCCTGTCGTACCTGACGGCGCTGGTGCCGCGGGCGGAGTTGTCGGCGGCCAACAGCCGGATGATGGCCACTCAGCAGGTCGCGCGGCTGTCCGGGAAGCCGCTGGCCGGGGTGTTCGCCGAGGTGTTCGGGGCGGTCGGCAGCCTGTTCGCGGTCACCGCGAGCTTCGCCGTGTCGGGCGCGCTGCTCGGCCGCGTCCGGACCCCGGAGCCCGTGCCGGAGCCGGCCCGCCGGCGGGTGTGGGCGGACATGGGCGAGGGGCTGCGGTTCGTGTTCGGGCACGCGTTGCTGCGCCCGCTGGTGTTGTGCACGACCACGTTCAACCTGGCCAACGGGGTGTGGAGCGCGCTCAACGTGGTGTTCCTGGTCCGCGTGCTGGACCTGCCGGCCGGGGTGGCGGCGTTGCTGCTCGGCGTCGGCAGCGCGGGCGGGGCCGTGGCCGGGCTGTTCGTCGGGCGGTTGAGCGGCCGGCGGCTGGTGTGGTCGTCGCTGGTGTGCACGCAGCCGGCGTGGCTGGTGGTGCCGTGGGCGGAGCACGGGTGGGTGGTCGCCGCCGGGTGTTTCGTGGCGACGATGGGCGTGCTGGTCTACAACGTCGCCCAGGTCAGCCTGCGGCAGGCGCTGTGCCCGGACCGGCTCATGGGGCGGATGAACGCCTCGATCCGGTTCCTCGCGTGGGGCGCGATGCCGGTGGGCGCGCTGCTCGGCGGGGCGCTGGCCGAGTGGGTCGGTGTGCGCGGCGGGCTGTGGGTGGCCTCGGTCGGGATGGTGCTGGCCGTCGGGTGGGTGCTCGCGTCGCCGCTGCGGGCGTCAGAGGGCGTCCCACCACGCCTGGTCTAGCTCGCCGCGCGCGAGCAGCACGGCCGGGCCGGTCAGGGTGGAGGTGTCCTCCTCGATGACGACCGAGACCTGTCCACCCGGGACGTCCACAGTGGCCTTGCCGGTGCGCCGGCCGGTGCCGTGCAGCCACGACGCGACCGCCGCGACCGTGCCCGTGCCGCACGAACGGGTCTCGCCAACCCCCCGTTCGTGGACGCGCATGCGCAGAGCGCCGTCGCCGAGAACGTTCACGAACTCGACGTTCACCCCGTTGGGGAACACCGCGGCGTCGAACCGGGGGGTGTCGCGGAGCAGGTCGAGGGTCGCGACCGGGGTCGTGGTGACGCACGCCAGGTGCGGGTTGCCGACGTCCACCGCCACGCCGTCGAACGCCGCCGCGCCGAGCGTGGTCGAGGACGTGCCGACCACGCGGGCCGGGCCCATGTCCACCGTGACGGTGCCGTCCTCGTGGGCGATGACGTGCCGCTGACCGGCGCGGGTGCCGATGGTGGACTCGCCGGTCGGGAGCAGGCCCTCCGACACCAGGTAGCGCACGAACACGCGGACGCCGTTGCCGCACATCTCGGCGATGGAGCCGTCGGCGTTGCGGTAGTCCATGAACCACGGGCCGAAGTCGGGGCGCACCACGCGCAGCACGCCGTCCGCGCCCAGGCCGCGCTGCCGGTCGCACAGCGCCCGCACCCGCTCCTCGGTCAGGTCGAGCAGACCGTCGGGGTCCGGCAGGACCACGAAGTCGTTCTCGGTGCCGTGCCCCTTGAGAAATTCGACGCCCACGCCCACCAGGCTACTTCGCCACGAGCCGCAGGACGTCGTCGGCCAGCGCGGGCGAGGCGGCGTCGAACCACGTCACCCGCCGGTCCCGCCGGAACCACGACCGCTGCCGCCGCACGAACCGCCGCGTCGCCCGCGCGGTCTCCTCGGCCGCCGCCGCCAGGTCGCACTCGCCGTCGAACGCCGCGAGCACCTGCTGGTACCCCAGCGCCCGCGCCGCCGTCCGCCCGTCCCGGAGGCCGCGGGCCTCCAGCTCACGCACCTCGTCGACCAGCCCGGCCGCGAACATCCGCTCCACCCGGACGTCCACCCGCCGGTCCAGTTCGGCCGCCTCCCGGTCCAGCCCGACCAGCACCGTGCCGTACCGGGCGGGACCCGGCTTGGGCAGGGTCGCCGAGAACGGCCGCCCGGTCAGCTCGATGACCTCCAGCGCCCGCACCACGCGCCGCCCGTTGGACGGCAGGATCGCCAGCGCCGCCGCCGGGTCCAGGCGCGCGAGCCGGTCGTGCAGCACCCCGGGGCCGACCGCCGCCAGCTCCTCCTCCAGCCGGGACCGCACCGCCTCGTCCGTGGCGGGGAACACCAGGTCGTCCAGCACGGCCTGCACGTACAGCCCGGACCCGCCGACCAGGACCGGCACCCGTCCCCGACCCAGGACGTCCTCGATCGCCGCACGGGCTTCGCGCTGGTAGACGGCGACGTGGGCGGTCTGGGTGACGTCCAGGACGTCGAGCTGGTGGTGCGGCACCCCCCGCCGCTCGTCCGGGGACATCTTGGCGGTGCCGATGTCCATGCCGCGGTAGAGCTGCATCGAGTCGGCGTTGACGACCTCCCCGCCCAACTCGACCGCGAGCCGCACGGCGAGGTCGGACTTGCCGGTCGCGGTGGGGCCTACGACGGCGATGGGCGCGTTCACGCCGCTAAGCCTCCCAGACGGCCACGTGGTACCCGACGCCGAAGGGCGCCGAGAACTCCGACCGCGTGCACCGCCACGGCCCCGGCACGCCCGCCAGGACCTGCCACGCCGCCCGCCCGGCCGCGCCCAGTTCGTTCGCCAGCCCCGGGTCCAGGGCCTTCAGCGCCTCGGCGTCGGCGTGCACGAGCGCCGCGCGCACGTCGTCGTCGAACGGCCGCGCCCGGTCGTCGGGCCGGCCCACGGCCTGCTCCCCGTGCCGGTGCGACCCGTCGCCCAGCACCAGCAACGCCCGGTTTCCCGAAGCGCCCAGCTCGGCCCCCAGCGCCACGCAGTCGGCGGTGGGCAGGTCCGGCGGCACGAGGTGGACGCGCACGCTGCGTGCGCCCGCGTGCTCGCGCAGCCACCCCGCCACCAGGGCGGGCAGGGGCATCGCCGGTTCCACAGAGGACGGCTCCGCCGAGAGCGAAACGGGCACGTCCACGCCAAATCCGAGAAACGATCCGGCAACGTTTTCCAGCACCCGAGGACCCGTCGGATCGGCCGCGACGGCGGTCCAGTCCAGGTCGTGGGCGGCGAGGTCGCGGGCCGCGGCGAGGCAGGCTGCCCGCACCGCTTGGGTTTCGGCCACGGCGCCACCCACGAGTTCGGGCACGAGCAGGGGTGGGTGCGGCACGACGGCGACACGCGAGATCATGGCGGCCCACGCTACCCATCAGCCACCACCAGTACCGATGCGAGCCCTGACCTGTTTGAATGCGCGCGGGGTACTGGGGACTATTGAGGAGTCGCGGTACCCGGGTGCTGGGCCCCGCCGTAGGCGGGGCGCCCGTGGTCGGCACGGGCACCACGAAGTGGGCAGGCGAGGAGGAAGCCGGCGATGACGGAACACGAGACGACACCGGAAGCCACTGGCGACAGTGGCACGGGGGCGGTGGTCGAGGAGACGCGGACGGTGAGCGCACCTCCGCCGGTCCCCGTGGCGTCGGACCACCCTGACCGCTGGGGGCGCGTGGACGAGGACGGCACCGTCCACGTCAAGACGGCGGACGGTGAACGGGTCGTCGGTTCCTGGCAGGCGGGGGAGCCCGCCGAGGGCCTGGCGCACTTCGCGCGCCGGTTCGACGACATCCGCACCGAGGTCGAGCTGCTGGTGACGCGGCTGACCTCCGGCGCGGGCGACCCCAAGCACGCGCTGACCAGCGCGAAGCACGTCCAGGAGAGCCTGAAGGACGCCGCGGTCGTCGGCGACCTGGCCGCCCTGTCCGCGCGGGTCGAGTACGTCCTGGTGCTCGCCGAGCAGGGGCTGGAGGCCGCGAAGGCCGCCAAGGACGAGGCCCGCGCGCAGGCCGGCGCCCGGAAGCTGGCGCTGGTCGAGGAGGCCGAGGCGCTGGCCGCGGAGTCCACCCAGTGGAAGGCCGCCGGTGACCGCCTGCGGGCCATCCTGGACGAGTGGAAGACCATCCGGGGCGTCGACCGCAAGACCGACGAGCAGCTGTGGCGGCGGTTCTCCAAGGCGCGTGACGCGTTCAACCGGCGGCGGGGCTCGCACTTCGCCGACCTGGACCGGCAGCGCGGGGTCGCGAAGAACCGCAAGCAGGAGCTGGTCGAGGAGGCCGAGAAGCTCGTCGAGTCCGACGACTGGGGTCCGACCGCCGGCCGCTACAAGGACCTGATGGTCGAGTGGAAGGCGGCGGGCCGCGCCCCGAAGGAGGCCGACGACGCCCTGTGGCAGCGCTTCCGCGCGGCGCAGGACGCGTTCTTCGCCCGCCGGTCGGAGGCCTTCAGCGAGCGGGACGCGGAGTTCGCGGCCAACGCGAAGCTGAAGGAGGAGCTGCTCGCCGAGGCCGAGCACATCGATCCCAGCCACGACCTGGAGGCGGCGCGGCAGCAGCTCTACCGCATCCAGGAGCGGTGGGACGCGATCGGCAAGGTCCCGCGCGAGCGCGTGCGGGAGCTGGAGGGCAAGCTGCGCGCGATCGAGGAGAAGGTGCGCGGCGCGGTCGACGCCCAGTGGCGGCGCTCCGACCCCGAGGCCGAGGCGCGGGTCGCGCAGTTCCGCGAGCGGGTCGAGCAGTTCGAGGCCCAGGCGGCCAAGGCCCGGTCGGCCGGCGACAAGCGGCGGGCCGAGCAGGCCGAGGCGCAGGCCAAGCAGTGGCGCGAGTGGCTGGCGGCGGCCGAGCAGGCCGTGGCCACCCGGTAGGTCGAAGCAGCACGAGAAGGGCCCCTTCCCGCCGCGGCGGGAAGGGGCCCTTCTCGTCACTGGAGCGCGGGGCGGGAAGCGGCGATCTTGAGCCACTTCACCAGCAGCACCACGATGGCGATCACGGCGACGACCAGGCCCGCGCCCGGTCCCGGACCCGGCTGGTGACCCGTGGTCGTCTGGGTCGTCCAGATCGACAGGACGCCGCTCACCGACGCCGCGAAGGACGCCAGGGCGCTCAGCCACGCCAGCGCCCAGCGGCGCACGGCCAGGGTGGCGGCGGGGAACAGCACGCCGGCCACCAGCACCGCGTACGAGAACACCTTGGGCATCGCCGGCGCCTCGCCGAGCAGCACCCGCAACCCGGTGTCCCCGCCCACCCACGGCAGCACGAACGACACCAGGATCGCCAGCACCGCCACCGCGATCAGCATCGCGCCCGCGCCCGGGTCGAACCGCTTGGCCGCCGAACGGCCGACGCCGTCGATCTCCGCGCGCAGGCCGGCCAGGTCCTCGGGGTCGTCGCTCATGCGACCGTGCACCCGCCCGTCGCGGCCGGCAGCGGCTCCGGGGCGCCGAACTTCGGCAGGCCGAGGGTCACGCCCGCCGTCTTCGGCCGGATGCCCGCCTCCGAGCGGTCGCCCGCCTTGGTGCGGCGGTGGCTGATCAGCGGGCCGTCGGCGATGAGGTTGTGCGGGGCCGCGTAGGTGATCACGGTCTCGACCACGTCACCCGGGCGGATGTGGGCGTCGCCCGGGGCGAAGTGGACCAGGCGGCCGTCGCGGGCGCGGCCGGACAGGCGGTGGGTCTCGGCGTCCTTGCGGCCCTCGCCGTTGGCGACCAGGACCTCCACGGTGCGGCCGACCTGCAGCTTGTTCTGCTCCCAGGACATCTCGTTCTGCAGCGCCACCAGCCGGTCGTAGCGCTCCTGCACGACCTCCTTGGGCAGCTGGTCGGGCAGCGTGGCGGCGGGCGTGCCGGGGCGCTTGGAGTACTGGAAGGTGAAGGCGCTGGAGAACCGGGACTCGCGGACCACGTCCAGCGTGGCCTGGAAGTCCTCCTCGGTCTCGCCCGGGAAGCCGACGATGATGTCGGTGGTGATCGCCGCGTCCGGCATGGCCGCGCGGACCTTGTCCAGGATGGACAGGTACTTCGCGGAGCGGTACGAGCGGCGCATCTCCTTGAGCACGCGGTCCGAGCCCGACTGCAGCGGCATGTGCAGCTGGTGGCACACGTTCGGCGTCTCGGCCATCGCTGCGATGACGTCGTCGGTGAAGTCCTTCGGGTGCGGCGAGGTGAAGCGGACGCGCTCCAGGCCGTCGACGCCCCCGCACGCGCGCAGCAGCTTGCCGAACGCGAACCGGTCGCCGAACTCGACGCCGTAGGAGTTGACGTTCTGCCCGAGCAGGGTCACCTCCAGCACGCCCTCGTCCACCAGCGCCTGGACCTCGGCGAGCACCTCGCCGGGCCGGCGGTCCTTCTCCTTGCCGCGCAGCGACGGGACGATGCAGAACGTGCACGTGTTGTTGCACCCGACCGACACCGACACCCAGCCCGAGTAGGCCGAGTCGCGGCGGGCGGGCAGCGTGGACGGGAAGGTCTCCAGGGCGTCGAGGATCTCGACCTGGGCCTCGCGGTTGTGCCGGGCGCGTTCGAGCAGCACCGGCAGCGACCCGAGGTTGTGCGTGCCGAAGACCACGTCCACCCACGGGGCGCGCTTGACGATCTCGCCCTGGTCCTTCTGCGCCAGGCAGCCGCCGACGGCGATCTGCATGCCCGGGTTGGCGGCCTTGGCGGGCGCGAGGTGGCCGAGGGTGCCGTAGAGCTTGTTGTCGGCGTTCTCCCGCACCGCGCAGGTGTTGAACACCACCACGTCGGGGGTCGCGTCACCCTCCGCCGGCGCGTAGCCCGCGTCTTCGAGCATGCCGGCGAGGCGTTCGGAGTCGTGCACGTTCATCTGGCAGCCGAACGTGCGGATCTGGTAGCTCCTGCGACTCTGCGTGCCGGTCACGTGGTCACGTCTCCCCTGGTCGGTGGCTTGATGGCCACGGTCGCCACGAGGTCATCGCTACTGCTCACTAGCTGGATCACTCCGTGCTGCAGGTCGATCAACATGCTCGGGGCATGCCTGCGTGGATGACGCCCTGGTCTCGTCCAACCCATCGTAGGCACCTTCCCGGGGGCGGCGTGCACGCAGTGCCGTTATGCGGGTCCGAGGCGTGCGGAACCGGTCGCCGCGGCCGCCCCATCCTTCCGTCGGGTCCGGGGCGGAGGCGGACGTGCGACGATGCGCGGGTGTCGGGAGTGCTGCTGCGGGTGCAGGCGGCCGGGGCCGTGTTGGCCCTGGCCACGTTGTCGCTGACCGCGTGCGGTGACGAGTTCGACCACGTCAAGCTGACCATGGCCGCGGGCAGCGACTCCGGGGTCTACCACCGGCTCAGCGGCGCCCTGGCCGACTCGTGGACCCGCGACCCCGGCATCCCGCACCCCCAGGTCGTCGTCACCGCCGGGTCGGTGGACAACCTCGAACGGCTGGCCGCCAACACCGCCCAGGTGGGCTTCTCGGCGGCCGACGCGGCGGAGCGCGCCCACAACGAGGGCAAGGGCCACCGGATCTCCGCGCTGGCCCGCATGCACGACGACTACCTGCAGGTCGTGGTCCGCGACGACGTCCCGGCCACCAAGCTCACCGACCTGCGGGGTCTGCGCGTCTCGCTGGGCGCGCCCGACTCCGGCGTGCTGGTCATCGCCGAACGGCTGCTCAAGTCCGCCGGCATGTCGCCGACCACCGACCTCCAGCCCCGTTACCTCGACCTCAACGCCACCACCGACGCCATGCGCGACGGCTCGCTGGACGCGTTCTTCTGGTCCGGCGGCGTCCCCACCACCGGCGTGCGGACGCTGGCCACCACGGTCAAGATCCGCATGCTGGACCTGAGCGACGTGCTGCCGCGGCTGCGCGCCCAGTACCCCGTCTACGGGTCGGCCACCCTGCCCGCCTCGGCCTACGAGCTGCCCGGCGGCCCGGTCACCAAACCGGTCACCACCCTGGTCGTGCGCAACTTCCTCCTGGTCAACGACACGATGTCCGACGACGTCGCGGAAGCGCTGCTCAGAGGCCTGTTCGGGGCGCAGGACGCGATGGTGGCGGCCAGTCCGGTGGCCCGGTCGATAGAGGTCCGGTCGGCCATCGAGACCACGCCGATCCCGCTGCACCCCGGCGCGATGCGCTACTACCGCGACGTCAAGGTCTGAGGCTCACACGGCCGGGAACGTGACGCTGACCCGCAACCCGCCCTCCGGGGGCAGCGACAGCTCCACCGACCCGTCCACCCGCTCCACGATCTGCCGCACGATCGCCAGCCCCAACCCCGAGCCCTGGATGTTCTGGTGCGCCGGCGACCGCCAGAACCGGTCGGTGGCCCGCTCCAGCTCCTCCGGCGACAGCCCCGGCCCCTCGTCGCGCACCGACAGCCGCACCACGCCGTCGCGCCGCCGCACGTCCACCCGGATGAGCGTGTCGTCGGGCGCGAACTTCAGCGCGTTGTCCAGCAGGGCGTCCAGCACCGCCTCCACGCCGCGCGGCGGGGCCAGCGCCCGCCCGCCGCGTTCGCCGTCGAGCACCAGGTGCACCGAGCGGGCCGCGGCGGCGGCGTTCCAGGCCGACAGCCGGCCCGCCACGGCCTGGTCCACCTCCACCGGCAGCGGGTCCACCGACGGGGCGGCGGCGCGGGCCATGGCCAGCAGCTCGTCCAGGATGCGGTTGAGCCGGTCGGCCTCGTCCAGCGCGGCCACCTGGTGCACCTCGGCCTCGCCGGAGACGTGACCCTCCAGGTTGGACAGCCGCAGCTTCAGCGCGGTCAACGGGTTGCGCAGCTGGTGCGAGGCGTCGGCGACGAACGCCCGCTGCGCGGCCAGCACGTCGGTCACGTTCGCGGCCATCTGGTCGAACGACCGCGACAGTTGCCGCAGCTCCGGCGGCCCCGACGCCGACCCCACCGGCTCCACGGCCCGCCCCGACACCACCGACGCGAGCAGCCTGCCCGTGGCGTCGTCCAGCGCCCGCACCGGCCGCAGCGTCCAGCGCACCAGCGGCAGCGCCGCGAACACGCCCAGCGCCAGCACCAGCAGGCTCGCCACGAGCAGCACCGACCACCACAGGGCGACCTCGCGGCGGGTCTTGTCGGTGGGGGAGAAGGTGACGATCGCGCCGCGCACCTCGCCGTCGGCCAGCACCGGCTCGGCCAGCACCAGCTCGACCCGGTCCCACGGCATGAACAGCTCCGGCGCGGTCGGCTGCCGGCCCGCCAGCGCGCTGTCCACCAGCTCGCGCACGCCGTCGGGCGACAGGTCCACCGGGCCGGACGCGGCCACCACCGTGCCCGACCGGTCCAGCAACGCCACCTTGATCCCGTACAGCTCCTGGTAGCGGACCAGCTCGCGCTCCATCACCGTCGGCTGGTCGTCGATGAGGGGACGCTGCGCGACCGACGCGAAACGCGCCGTGTCGGTCAGCCGGTCCAGGAACATCTCCTGCTGCTCGGTCGCCGCGACCCCGCGCCCGAGCGGCACGCCCATGCCGACCAGCACCAGCACCACCAGGGTGAGGACGATCCCGAGCAGCCGCGAGCGCATGTCAGCCGGTCACCGACAGCCGGTAGCCGACGCCGCGCACCGTCTCCAGCAGCGACGGCCGCCCGAGCTTGGTGCGCAGGGTCGCCACGTGGACGTCCAGCGTCCGGTTCGCCCCCGCCCACGTCCGACCCCACACCTCGGCCAGGATCCGCTCCCGCGTGCACACCGCGCCACCCGCCGCCATCACCAGCGCCAACACCTGGAACTCCTTGCGCGACAGCGCCACGGGTTCACCCGCCACGGTGACCTCGTGCCGGGCCAGGTCCACCCGCACGTCGGCCACCTCGAACACCTCCGTGCCGGTGCCGCCGACCCCGACCGGGTCGCCGCGCCGCCGCCGCACCGCGTGCACGCGCGCCACCAGTTCGCCGACGTCGTAGGGCTTGACCAGGTAATCGTCCGCGCCGGCGTGCAAACCCAGGATTCGGTCGTCGATTTCCCCGCGGGCCGACACGACGATGATGGCGACGTCACTCGCAGCCCTGATATTGCGGCAGAGCGTGACCCCGTCGATATCCGGCAGACCCAGGTCCAGCAACACGACGTCGATACCGGCCAACCGATCGAGCGTCCCCCGACCGGTTGCCTGTCGGTCTACGCTGAAACCCCGCCGTGTCAGCGCCGGGACCAGCGCTTCTGCCACGCGGTCGTCGTCTTCGACCAACAGCACGCGCACCGGCGTCCTCCCGAGTTATTGTCGCCTGCCTGTGACAGAGTTGAGACCCTAAGTCTTGCTCAACCGCCTGGACTGGTGTGGTGATTCACACCTAGGTTTCCCGCCATCGCTCTCCGAGCCCCGACTGGAGGATCTGATGACCGCCCCCACACCTGCTCCGCCGATGATCCGGATGGCGGGCGTGGACAAGTTCTTCGGGCCTCTCCACGTTCTCAAGCAGGTCAACCTTGAGGTGCCCAAGGGCCAGGTCGTCGTCGTGCTGGGGCCGTCGGGCTCGGGCAAGTCGACCCTGTGCCGCACGATCAACCGCCTCGAACCGATCAACGCCGGCACCATCGAGGTCGACGGCCAGCCGCTGCCCTCGGAGGGCAAGGAGCTGGCGCGCCTGCGCGCGGACGTCGGCATGGTCTTCCAGTCGTTCAACCTGTTCGCGCACAAGAGCATCGTGGACAACGTGATGCTCGCGCCGGTCAAGGTGCGCAAGACCCCGTCGGCGCAGGCCCGCAAGACGGCCATGGAGCTGTTGGAGCGGGTCGGCATCGCGAACCAGGCGGAGAAGTTCCCCGCCCAGCTCTCGGGTGGGCAGCAGCAGCGGGCGGCGATCGCCCGCGCCCTGGCGATGAAGCCCAAGGTGATGCTGTTCGACGAGCCGACCTCCGCGCTGGACCCGGAGATGGTCCAGGAGGTGCTCGACGTCATGACGACCCTGGCCCGCGAGGGCATGACCATGCTCGTGGTCACCCACGAGATGGGCTTCGCCCGCAAGGCCGCGGACCGGGTGATCTTCATGGCCGACGGCGAGGTCGTCGAGGACTCGACGCCCGAGGAGTTCTTCTCGGCGCCGAAGTCCAACCGCGCGAAGGACTTCCTTGGCAAGATCCTGACCCACTGAAGTCCCTTTGACCGCGGCGCTCAAGCCTGGCGCCGCCAGACCCCGACGAAGAGCAGGAGTAAGACGATGAGGGTTCGCACCCTTGCGGTGGCGCTGCTGGCCGGCGGCCTCGCCCTGACCGCGTGCGGCAAGGAGGGGACCCCGGGCGGGTCGACCCCGGCCCCCACGCAGCAGGTCGCCACCGACGTGAAGGTGGACGGCTCGGAGACGTTCAAGAAGATCCAGGCCCGCGGCAAGGTCGTCATCGGCGTCAAGGAGGACCAGCCGGGCCTGGGCTACAAGGACCCGACGAGCGGCAAGTACAGCGGCTTCGACGTCGAGATCGCGAAGCTGATCGCCGCCAAGCTCGGCTACGGCGACGACAAGATCGAGTACAAGGCGATCGCCTCCGCCGGTCGCGAGCAGGCGCTGATCAACGGTGACGTCGACTACTACGTCGGCACCTACACCATCAACGACAAGCGCAAGCAGCAGGTCTCCTTCGCCGGCCCGTACTTCACCGCCGGCCAGGACCTCCTGGTGAAGAAGACCGACAACACCATCACCGGCCCGGAGACCCTCAAGGGCAAGAAGGTCTGCTCGGTCACCGGCTCGACGCCGATCCAGAAGGTCAAGAACGAGGGCCTGACCGAGGCCGGCAACATCGTCGAGCTGCAGAACTACTCGCAGTGCGTGCAGCAGCTGGAGCAGGGCGCGGTCGACGCGGTCACCACCGACGACGCGATCCTCAAGGGCTACGCGGCGCAGCAGCCCGACGTGTTCAAGGTCGTCGGCAAGCCCTTCTCCAAGGAGCCCTACGGCATCGGCCTGGCCAAGGACGACAAGGCCCTGCGCGACAAGGTGAACGACATCCTGGAGGCGGCCATCACCGGCGGCCAGTGGGAGAGCATCTACAACGCGACCCTCGGCAAGTCCGGTTCGCCGGCCACCAAGCCGGTGCTTGAGCGGTACTGATCCTCTGAGGCGACCGGCCCTCCCCCGACCCTGCTAGCCGAGGAAGACGATGAACGTCCTGCTCGACAACCTCGACCTGTACGGGCCGGGGTTCCTCAACACCATTGAGCTGTTCCTCTACTCCGCGGTCGGCTCGCTGGTGCTGGGCACGATCCTGGCGATGCTGCGCGTCTCGCCGGTACCCATCTTCCGCGCGGCGGGCACCCTCTACGTCACCGTCGTGCGCAACACGCCGCTGACGCTGGTGTTCTTCTTCTTCGCGTTCGCGTTCCCGCTGCTCAAGATCCTGGACGCGGCGTCGTTCGGCGGCTCGGCTTCCCGCTACTACTTCACCTCCGCCCTGATCGCCCTGATCCTCTACACGTCCGCGTTCGTCTGCGAGGTCGTCCGGTCGGGCATCAACACCGTCCCGGTGGGCCAGGCCGAGGCGTCCCGCGCGCTGGGCCTGACCTTCGGCCAGATGCTCGGCTCCGTGGTGCTGCCGCAGGCGACGCGCGCCGTGGTGCCGCCGTTGATGAGCACGATGATCGCGCTGCTGAAGAACACGACGATCGCGGCCGGCTTCTCGGTGTTCCAGGCGGGTTCGATCAGCGCCAACCTGGCCGAGCGCGGTGAGAGCCAGCTGATCGGCCTGCTGTGGGTGGCGCTGTTCTTCGTCATCCCCGTGATCCCCATGACCCTGCTGCAACGCAGCCTTGAGAAGCGGTGGAGCATCGCCCGATGAGCGCCTCGGTCCTCTTCGACGTTCCCGGGCCGAAGGCTCGGCTGCGGTACCGCCTCTACGCGGTGCTCGGCACCCTCGTCCTGCTCGCCGGCATCGCCTTCGTGGTCTACCGGTTCGCGGACAGCGGGCAGTTCGACGGCCAGAAGTGGTCGTGGCTGGAGTACGAATACGTGCAGTTGCGCCTGCTGAGCGCGTTGGGCAACACGCTCAAGGCGTTCGTGGCGGGCGCGATCCTGGCGATGCTGTTCGGCGCGATCTTCGCGGCCGGCCAGCTCTCCGACCACAAGTTCGTCCGGGTGCCGTCGCTGGTGGTCGTGGAGTTCTTCCGCGCCGTCCCGCTCGTGGTGCTGATCTTCATCTCGCACTACGGCTTCGGGTTGGGCGCCAAGCTCGACACCACGATCGGCGACCTGACCGGTCTGACGATGGGCGGCACGTTCTACTCCGTCGTCATCGGCCTCACGCTCTACAACGGGTCGGTGCTCGCCGAGGTGTTCCGCGCGGGTGTGCTGTCCCTGCCGCGGGGCCAGAGCGAGGCCGCGTACGCCCTGGGCATGCGCAAGACGCAGGTGATGAACTTCGTGCTCCTGCCGCAAGCGGTCCGGGCCATGCTGCCGGCGATCATCAGCCAGTTGGTGGTCTTGCTGAAGGACTCCGCGCTCGGCTTCATCATCGAGTACGAGGAGTTGCTGCGCGAGGCGCGCTTCCTCGGCGGTCAGTTCGAGTTCGGCCGCCCGCTGGTGCCGATCACCATCGTGGTGGCCGCCGTCTACATCGGGATGTGCCTGCTGCTCACGTGGCTGGCGAACACGCTGGAGAAGCGCAACCGGCGCAACAAGAAGGTCGTGGAGCCCGAGGCCAAGCCGGCTGAGGACGTGGTCGCGGCGGCCGTCTGACCGCGGACGTGGAGAAGGGGCGGGACCCGCTCGGGTCCCGCCCCTTCCGCGTGTGTCAGGTGTGCCGGAGGAGTGCGCCCACGCCCTCCCACAGGCGGGCCTCGTCGGTGATCACGACCTCCGCGCCGGTGGCGCCGGCCGCCGTCGTGAGCACCTCGTCGGCCGGTTGCCGCTCGACGTGGTCCACGCCGAGCGCGCGCAGGTCGGACTCCCGGACCGCGACCTGGGCCGGGTCGTCGCCCGCGAACACCATCCGGTCGCCCAGCGGGGTGCGGTTGGCGATCAGGAGCGCGGCGACGTTGGCCTCGCGCAGGGCCGCCACGACCTTCTCCATGCCCTGCACCGCCAGACCGCCGTCGCGGTTGGACTCGGCGGTGAAGCGCTCGACCACCTCGTGCTCCCGGCTGTGGCGGTGCTGGGCGACCAGGGAGCGCACGGCGGCGTCGAAGGCCTCGTCGTCGGTCCCGTCGGCCAGGCTCGCGCCCTCGACCTCGACCAGGACGTCCCGGCACCGCGGGCTCAGCTCCTCGCGGACCGCGGCGCGGGCCTGGACCTCGCCGCCCAGGATGAGCAGCGGGGCGTTCAGCCCCTCGACCAGGGTCTCGGCGGCCTCGGCCACGCGGGCCGCGTTGCGCTGGGCGGTCTCCTCGACCGCGTTCTGCATGCGCTTGTGGGACCACCCGCCGCCGCCGACCTTGTGCAGCGGGTGCTGGTCGCCGCGCACCTCCGTCGACGTCTCCACCCGCCCGTCGTAGGCGTGCAGGTCCGCGCCGGCCCGGTCGGCGACCACCACGACGTGCGGCACCTGCGGTTCGATGAGACTGGCCAGCGGCAGCAGGTTCGGGCGGCGGGACCAGCGGGCCGAGTCGGCGGCCGGTGGTCGTGGCAGCGGCCGGTCGAGCAGGAGCCGTCCGCCGGCGGCGATGAGCGCCCGGCCGGCCTTGCCCACGGCGGGCTCCCGGGCCGCCGCGTCCATCGCGCGCAGGGTCTCCTCGTCCGCGCCCTGTCGCGCCAGGTCGTCGCGCAGCCCGCGCCAGCGCAGCTCCAGCGCCTTGGCCGCGTCCTCCGTGTCGTGCGAGGCGTCCAGGTAGACCGAGGCGAACGGTCCGCGCTCCCGGAGCACCTCTCCCAAGGTGGACATGTCCATGGGTGTCGGCTACCCGCTGCACCACCGCGTAACCTCGGTGTCATGGCCGACGAACCCGGTGCGCTGGCGAAGGCGCAGCAAGGAGCCGTGGACCACCTGCTCAAGGTCGGCATCGAGGGCTTCGGCCCGTTCAAGGGCGCCCGCGCGATGGCGTCCGACCTGCTCGACCGGGGCCTGACCAGGGACGAGGCGGTCCGCAACCTGATCCGCACGCACGTCGCCGCCGCGGGCATCCAGGGGTTCGCCACCAACATCGGCGGGCTCATCACCCTCCCGGTGACGCTGCCCGCCAACGTCGCCGCCGCCTACCTGGTCCAAACGCACCTGATCGCCTCGATCGCCGCCGTCTACGGGCACGACCTGGAGAGCGACGAGGTGCGCACGGCGATCCTGGTGTGCCTGTTGGGCAACGCCGGCACCGAGGTGCTGAAGAAGGCGGGCATCAAGGTGGGCGCGAAGCTCACGATGAACCTGATCGAGCGAATCCCGGCGCAGCTCATCCGGGAGATCAACAAGCGGGTCGGGTTCACGCTGCTGGCCAAGTACGGCACGTCGAAGGGCGCGATCACGCTGGCCAAGGGCGTCCCCCTGGTGGGTGGCGTGATCGGTGGCGGGTTCGACGCGGTGACCACGCGGGCGGTGGGCGGTTTCGCGCGGCGGTTCTTCTCCGAGCGCGCCGAGGTGCCGTTCGTGGTGGAGGGCCAGGTCGTGGAGGGCGAGATCGTCGAGGAGCGGCGCGCCGAGCTGGAGTGATTGGCCCAAGTTCTCGGGTCGGGCATGGCACTTCTCGTGGGCCAATCGCCCGCTTAGCGTCATCGGCATGGGAACGACGAAGCGGCTCGCGCTGGCGCAGGCGGTCAACTCGGTGGGCGACGGCGCGTTCTACGTGTCGTCGGCGCTGTTCTTCACGCGGGTCGTCGGGCTGTCCGTCGCCCAGGTCGGGTTCGCGTTGACGCTGGCCTGGGCGGTCGGCGCGGTGGCCGGCATCCCGCTGGGGCAGCTCGCCGACCGGTTCGGGGCGCGGCGGATCGCGGTCGCGCTGGCCGTGGTGACGGCGGGCGCGTTGGCGTTGTTCCTCGTGGTGCGGTCGCTGCCGGCGTTCCTGGCGGCGGCGTGCCTCTACACGTCCGGGCAGAGCGGGTTGCAAGCAGCGCGGCAGGCGTTGCTGGCCGGGCTGGTCGAGCCGGAGCGGCGGACGCGGGTGCGGGCGGTGCTCCAGTCGGTGCTCAACGCCGGGCTCGCGGTCGGCGCCGGGCTGGGCGCGGTCGCGCTGCACCTGGACACCCCGGCCGCGTACCTGACCGTGTTCGCGGTGGACGCCGCCGGGTTCCTGGTCGCCGCGCTGGTGCTGCTCGGCCTGCCGGAGGTGGTGGTCCGGGTGTCCGGGCCGAAGCGGGCGGGGGTGCTGCGGGACCGGCCGTACGCGGTGGTGGCGTTGGTGAACGCGGTCATCCTGCTCTACATGCCGATGCTGAGCCTGGTCGTTCCACTGTGGATCGTGCAGCGGACGGACGCGCCCGCGTGGGTGGTCGGCGCGCTCTTCGCGCTCAACACCAGCGCGGTCGTGGTGGGTCAGGTGCGGTTGGCGCGCGGGGTCACGGACCTGCGCACGGCGGTGCGGTCGGTGCGGCGCGGCGGTGTGCTGCTGCTGGTGTCGTGCGGGGTGTTCGCGCTGTCCGAGGGGCGCGGCGCGGGGGTCGCGGTGGCGGTGCTGGTGGTCGCGGCGGCCGTGCAGGTGGTGGGGGAGATGCTGCACGCCGCGGGGTCGTGGGAGATCGGGTTCGGGTTGGCGCCGGCCGACAAGCAGGGGCAGTACCAGGGGTTCTACGGCACGGGCACGGCCGTGGCGCGGACCGTCGGGCCGCTGCTGCTGACCACGCTGGTGCTGGGCGGCGGCGCGGTGGGGTGGCTCGTGCTGGGCGGGCTGTTCCTGGCCGCCGCGCTGGCGATGGGCCCGGCGGTGCGGGTTGCCTCGTCGCGCGGTGATCTTGATCGCCCGAATAAGTCCTTGGCATCCGCGCACGGGACGCGCTAACGTCATCGACATGTTCTTCCAGATCTGAGGTTCTCCTCCTCCGCGCCGCACGCGAGGCTTCGCGCCCGTGCCGAGCGCTTCTCTTCCTGGTGGCCCTAGCGGCTCTGTGACGACCCTTTCGCGGTCGTATGCCTTTGCACGCCTCGAATTCGTATGAGGAGGCGGTCGCATGCCCACCATGCGCACTGAACAACACCACGACGCGCTGCCGACCAACCGGAAGGCCCGTCGTGCCCAGGGTGCGGCCCAGCCGCGCTTCGGCGGGGGGCGGCTCATCGTCGCCAACCCGCGCCAGTACGCCATGCGGCGTCGCTGACCAGCGACAACGCCACACCGAGGGGGTAGGACCGATGATCGACCAGAACGACGTCCCGGCCGAGGGCGAGCAGCCCGAGCAGGAGCCGGAGTACGTGCCCAACCGCCGCGAACGCCGCGGCCACGCCCAGAAGAACGCGGGCGTGAACAAGATCCCCGGCCGGCCGCAGCAGGCGAACTTCGTCGGGCGCAGGCTCTTCCGCCGCAACGGCGGCTGAGCGCGCCGCGGCCCGCGGCCCCCGATGTCCATTGTGGCATCGGGGGCCGACAGTTCCCCGCGGAACGGCCATCCGGCACCGCCGGCACCGCGCTCATCACGCGGTGCCGGCGGTGTGCTCGCATTCCCTTTTTCTTTGTGCCGCGCGGAATTCGTCTAGGCTCGTGGCGTCATGAGCGCACAGCGGGTGAGCCCGGTCCTGGTGGGTCGGGCGGCGGAGGTCGCGCGGCTGGGCGAGGCGCTCGCCGACGCGCCCGCGACCGTGCTGCTCGGCGGTGAGGCGGGGGTCGGCAAGTCCCGGCTGGTGGCGGAGTTCGTCGCCGGGCTGGACGCGCGGGTGCTGGTCGGCGGGTGCGTCGAGCTGGACGGGTTGCCGTTCGCGCCGTTCGTGGCCGCCCTGCGCGGGATCGGGTTGGGCGAGCGGGAACGGGCCGACCTCGCGCCGCTGGTGCCGGGGCTCGAACCACGTCCGGGTGACGAGGCGCGTCCCCGGCTGTTCGAGGGCGTGTTGGCGCTGCTGGCGCGGCTGTCCGAGGACCGGCCGGTGGTGCTGGTCGTGGAGGACGCGCACTGGGCCGACCGGTCCAGCCGCGACCTGCTGGACTTCCTGGTGCGCAACCAGCGCGCGGTGCCGCGGTCGTTGATCGTGGTGACCCACCGGACCGACGAGACGAGCCGTCCGCTGCGCGCGGTGCTGGCCGAGCTCGGGCGGCTGCCGTGGGTGCGGTCGGTCGCGCTGGGGCGGTTGTCCGCCGCGGACGTGCGGCGGCAGGTGCGCGAGATCCTCGGCGGCGAGCCCGATCCAGAGTTCGCGCGGACGGTCTTCCGGCGCAGCGCGGGCAACCCGCTGTTCGTGGAGGCCCTGCTGGACGGGTCCGCCGGGCGGTCGTTGGCCGAGCTGTTGCTGGGCCGGGTGGACCGCCTGGGTCCGGACGCGGTCGCGATCGTGCGGGCCGCCGCGGTCGGCGGCGCGCGCGTCCCCCACGCGGTGCTGAGCGAAGTCGTGGACACGACCGCCATAAGGTCCACTGTGGACGGTGGCGTGCTGGTCGTGGACGGCGACGGGTACGCGTTCCGGCACGCCCTGATCCGCGACGCCGTGTGCGCGGACCTCCTGCCCGGCGAACGGGCGGACCTGCACGCCCGCTACGCGCGTGCCCTTCCCGAGGACGCCGCCGCCGAACTCACCCACCACCGCCACGCCGCCGGTGACCTGACCGGCGCCGTCGAAGCCGCGTGGCGCGCCGCCGACACCGCCCGCCGCGCCCTGGCCTACGCCGAGCAGTTGGCGATGCTCGAACGCGTCCTGGCGCTGTGGGACCACGCCGGGCACCTGGGCGTCGAACGGAGCACCGTGCTGGAGAACGCGGGCGAGGCCGCGTGGCGGGCCGGCGAGGACACCCGGGGCGTCGAGCTGACCACGGAACTGCTGGGGTCGCTCGACCTCGACGCCGAACGCGTCCGGTACGCGGCGGTCCTGGAGCAGCGCGCCCGCATGCTGGCCCGCCTGGGCCGTCCGGAGGCCCTCGACGACCACCGCCGCGCGGTGCGGACCGTGCCCGAGGGCCACGCGATCCGCGGCTACCTGCTCAACTCGTTGGCCGGCCGCCTGATGGAGGTGCCCGCGCCGGACGAGGCCCGCGCCGCCGCCCAACAGGCCCTGGCCGCCTCGCACCACGCCGGCGACGACCCGTCCGAGGCCGCCGCCCTGATCACCCTGGCCGTCCTGGACGCCCGCGAAGGCGACCTGGACGCCCAGTTGCCGCGCCTGGCCAGGGCGGCGGCGATCGCCGAATCCGTCGCCGCGCACCAGATCCGACTGCGGGCCGTGCGCTGGGAGTCGTCCCTCTCCGAGGCGTTCGGCAGGCTGGAGCGGGCCGAGTCCCTGGCCCGCCACGGCCTCCGCACCGCCCGCGAACTGGGCCTGGCGAGGTCGGCCGGCGTGGACCACGCGGTGGCGCTGGCGATGGCCCAGGTGGCGGCCGGCAAGTGGGACGAGGCGGTGGACTGCGTCGACCACGCCCTGGACCACGCGCCACCCCCGAACCACCACGCCCACCTGCTGTGCCTCAGGGGTTACGTGGACCTGCACCGGGGCGACCCGGACCGCGCGGAGTGGGCCGTGACCCGAGCCCGCGACCTGGTCGGCTCCGGCTTCAGCCAAGACCCGCTGCTGCTCACCCGCCTGACCGCCGAGATCCGCCTGGCCCAAGGCGGCGACCCCGCCGACGTCCTGCTGCCGGCCCTGCGACTGCCCCACCTGGCCCACGCGTCCCGCTTCGCCTGGCCCCTGCTGGTGCTCGCCCGCCGCGCCCGTCTTGTCGGTACCCCGTGGGACGATGGAGACGGGGGCCGGAGGCCGCTGCCGGTCGTCGGGCCGGTGCAGCGGGCGTGGTCGCTGACCTTCCACGGCTCACCCGAGGCGATCGCCGCGTGGGAGGCCCTCGACCAGCCCTTCCACCTCGCCTCCGCCCTCCTCGACCACGCCGCTCAGGACCCGAGAGCCCGCGCCGACCACCTCCGCCGCGCCGTCACGCTGGCCGAAGCCCTCGGAGCCGAACCCCTGCGGGCCCGGGCCGCCGACCTCGCGCGCCGCGCCCACGTCACCCTGACCGGCGAGGGCGCCGCCAAGCGCGACTCCTTCGGCCTGACCGCCCGCGAGGTGGAGATCCTGCGGCTGGTCACCGACGGCCTGGCCAACCGGGAGATCGCCGAACGCCTGTTCATCTCGGCGAAGACCGCGAGCGTCCACGTGTCGAACATCCTCGGCAAGCTCGGCGTGGCCAACCGCGTCGAGGCCGCCGCCACCGCGCACCGACTGGGGCTGTTCGAATAAGGCTGTTGCCCGATGTGCCGCCGGACGCCTTAGACCGACCGTCGTGGGCATGACGATCACGATCCTGGGCATCGCGGGCAGCCTGCGCGGCCAGTCGTTCAACCGCAGGCTGCTGACCGCCGCCCGCCACGAGCTGCCGCCCGGCGCGGAACTGACCGTGTGGGACGACCTGGCCGCCGTGCCCCCGTTCGACGAGGACGCCGAGGAGGCGCCGGGCGAAGCCGTCACCGGGCTGCGCAAGGCCGTCGCCGAGGCGCACGCGGTGCTCATCGCCACCCCCGAGTACAACAACTCCCTTCCCGGACAGCTGAAAAACGCACTCGATTGGGCGTCCCGCCCGTACGGCGCCGGTGTGCTGACCGGCAAGCCCGCCGGGGTGGTCGGGGCGGGCCCGGGTCCGCGCGGCGCGGTCACCGCGCAGGCCGACGCCCGCCGCGTCCTGGCCGCCGCGGGCGCGCGGGTGGTGCCCGGCGAGGTGGCGGTGGGGGACGCGGTCCGCCGGTTCGACGAGCGTGGCCGGCTGCTCGACCACGACCTGCGGACCGCGTTGGCCGACCTGCTGAAGGCGTTGGTGGACGCGTGACCCGCTGGGGTGCCGTGCTGGCGGTGGCGCTGTCGGTGGTGCTCGCCGCGCTGGACCTGACCGCCGTCGTGGTGGCGCTGCCGGTCATGGGCGAGGACCTGGGCGCGGGGCCGACCGTGACCCAGTGGGTCCTGCACGCCTACAACCTGCCGATGGTCGCGTTGAGCATCCCGGCCGGCCGCTGGTTGGACCGCGCCGGGCACCGGCCCGCGTTCCTGTTGTCGGTGATCGGGTTCGGGGTGGCCGGCCTGGCGATCGCGCTGGCCCCGACGGCCGGGCTGGTGCTGGCCGGCCGGGCGGCGCAGGGCCTGTTCAGCGCGTTGATCGGGGCGGTGACCATGCCGGTGATCGGCGCGGCGGTCCACCCGCGGCACCGGGGGCGGGCGATGAGCCTGGTGCTGACGCTGATCCCGGTCAGCGGGGTGGCGGGGCCGGCGCTGGGCGGGGTGCTGACCGACGCGTTCGGCTGGCGGTCGGTGTTCCTGATCAACGTGCCGGTGGTGCTGGTGGCGGTGCTGGTCGGGCTGCGGACGATCCCGCGTTCGGAGCGGGGGTTGCCGTGGCCGGGCCGGCGCCTGCTGCTGGAGGCGGCGGTCGTCGGCGTCGGGGCGACGGCGCTGTTCGTGCACGTCTACCTGGCGCCGGTGGCGGTGCTGGCGCTCGTGGTGTGGCTGCGGCTGCCGGAGGCGCGGCCGGTGCGGGACATGCTCCGCCGGCCCCGGCTGGGTCTCGCGCTGGCGGCGATGCCGTTGATCATCGTGGGCATCGCGGCGTTGAACTTCGTCGTGCCCTACCTGATCGCCGACCGGCCCGCGGTGGTGATCGGGCTCGCGGTGCTGTCGATGTCGGCGGGCATGGCCGTGTTCTCGCCGGTCGCGGGCGTGCTGGCGGACCGGTTCGGCGCGGTGCCGGTCGCGGCGGTCGGGGCGGTGGTCGCCCTGGTCGGCACGGCCCTGCTGCTGCCCGTGGACGCCACGACCCCGACCGCCGACCTGGTCTGGCGGCTGGCGGTGCTCGGCGTCGGCCACGGCCTGTTCGCCGGCCCGAACGCCGCCGCGATCCTCGCCGAGACCCCGCCGGACCTGGTCGGCACGTCCGGCGGCCTGACCTCCCTGCTGCGCACCCTCGGGTTCTCCGCCGGTCCGGCGCTCGGCGCGGCGATCGGCGCGTTCACCCCCACGGTCGTGGCGTTGCTGGTGGTCACGGCGCTGGGCATCACCGCGTCGGCCGCACAACTGCGGTGGTCCCATCGGGCGGATGATCTGCCGCTGGAGCGCCGGGCGAACTAGCCTGAGGTGGGTAGCACCGGATCTGGCCGGGATCAGGGAGGCGCCACATGAGGATCGCTGACGTCCTGCGGACCAAGGGCTCGGCCGTCGCGACGGTCGGGACCAGAGCGACGGTGGCGGAGCTGGTGGCCGCCCTCGCCGAGCACAACGTGGGCGCGATGGTCGTCGTCGGACCGGACGGCATCGCGGGGATCGTGTCCGAACGGGACGTCGTGCGCAGGCTGCACGACCGCGGCCCGGCGCTGCTGGACTCGCCGGTCGAGGACATCATGACGCCCGAGGTGTTCACCTGCTCCCCGAAGGACTCGGTGGAGAGCCTGTCGGTGCTGATGACCGAACGCCGCATCCGGCACGTGCCGGTGGTGGCCGACGGTCGGCTGGTCGGCATCGTCAGCATCGGCGACGTGGTGAAGAGCCGGATCAGCCAACTGGAAGAAGACCAGGACCAGCTCACGGCCTACATCGTCCAGGGCTGACCGACCGGCGGCGTCGCGCGGGACGTGACGCCGCCGGTCGCGTGGGGCGGTTGGTGTCGCGTCCCGCGCGCCTCCGCCGGTCGCGTGGCGCTTTGGGCGTCGCGTTCCGCGCGCGGCCGCCGGTTACGTCTCGCGCGCCGCCGGCCGCCTCCGCGTGCCGCCGCCGGCGCGTCCCCTGTGGCGTCGCTAGTCGCGGGTGCGGTGGTAGTGGCGGCTGACGCGGGCGCGGTTGCCGCACGACGGTTTGCACCACTGCTGCTTGGGGTGGGTGCGGACGAAGTAGCGGATGCAGCGCGGGGACGGGCACGCGCGCAGGTCGTCGCGCTCGGCGCTCGCCAGGAGTTCGATCGCTGCCGTGGCGAGGTCGGCCAGGAGGCGGTCGCCGGGCGTGGCCGTGTCCACGTGGTGCAGCGTCGGCGGGGTGCCCCACTCCAGTCGGGCGGCCCTCGGGGCGGCGGCCGCGGCGGCGTTGACCGTGCGCAGGGCCTCGTCCAGCGGGCGCAGGTGCGGGGTGTCGATGCGGGTGCCGGCCTCCGCCGCGTGCGCGAACAGGGAGCGGACCGCCCACCTCAGCTCGATGACCGCGTGCAGCAACCCTTCCGTGGCGGGCACGCCGGACCACGCTTCGAGTGCCTCCACCGAGGACAGGGTGTCGTCCAGTCCGCCGTGGCCGTCGTGCCGGACCGTGGCGGCGAACTCCAGCGCGCGGTTCATCCTCCCCATCCTAATGGACTTCCTTGGCCCCACCCGCTAGGTTGACTAACGGTTGAAGCCAACGATCCCATTAGGGGGAAGCGTGACGATCACCGGGGACGCGCTCGACGCGCACCGCCGGCTCACCGTGCTGGTCGCCGACCTGACCGACGACCGGGTCCGCGAACCGTCCGTGCTGCCCGGCTGGACGCGCGGGCACGTGCTGGCCCACATCGCGGGTGTCACGGAGGCCATGGCGCGGCAGGCGGAGAACGAGGGCGTCGGGCTGGAGCCCTACCCCGGTGGTCGGGCGGCCCGGGACGCGGCGATCGAGGAGCGGGCCGGGCGGTCGGCGGCGGAGCACCGCGCGGCGATCGCGGCGGCCGTCACGCGGCTGGAGAAGGCCTGGGCCGGCGTCCACGACTGGTCGACGCCCGTGGCCTACCGCGACGGCACGCTGGAGGACACCGCGTACGCCGTGTGGCGGGAGGTCGAGATCCACGCGTTCGACCTCGGCCTCGGACCGGTCACCTTCTCGCCCGCGTTCTGCGAGCACGCCGTGGACTTCCTGGCCAAGCGCGTCCCGGACGGCGTCCGGCTCACCCTGGTGTCGCCGGGTCGCGAGTGGACGATCGGGGCGGGCGAGCCGCACGAGCTGCGCGGCGAGGCGACCGACCTGGTGGTGTGGCTGGCCGGGCGCGAGCCGCTGGGCGAGGTCAGCGGGACGCGACCGGCGCTGGACCCGTGGCCGTAGGCAGCTCCAGCCCGAAGTCGCGGCGCAGCACGAGGTCGCGCTCCTCGGAGGTCAGGGTGCGCTTGCGCGGTGGACCGTCCGGAGTGGCCACGGTCAGCTCGTGATCGGTGATCGTGTGCCGGGCGTGTTCGTCGGTGCGCTGCACCAGCAAGCGGCCGACGAACGCGCTCGCCGGGTGCGTGGACAGGTAGTAGTTGAGGATCTCGTAGTCGGCGGGCGAGCGCGGGTCCTCGGTGAAGTCGTAGAGCGGCACCCACTCGCCGCCCTGCCGCGACCGCAGCGTCCACACGCCGTCCGCGTGGTCGAGCCGGAACGTCCAGTCGCCCTGGGCGACCCCCACCCCGGCCTCCAGCGGGATCGGCGCGAGCAGCCCGCCGCCGCCGAACCCGACGTCCGCCACCCACTGCCCGTCCACCACGAGCAGCGCGTGCGTGCGCGGGAGGTCGCCGGTGCGGCCCAGCAGGACCCGCGCGGCCAGACCGGTCACCCGGTGCCCGAGGCGCTCCAGGACGGCGGCGAACAACAGGTTGTGCTCGAAGCAGTAACCGCCGCGCCGGCGGCGGACCATCTTGTCCTGCAACGACTCCACGTCCAGCGCGATGGGCCGGCCGGCGAGCACGTCCGCGTTCTCGAACGAGATCGACCGCAGGTGGGCGCGGTGCAGGGCGGCGAGCTCCGGCTCGGGACCGCCGAGCCGGGCCAGGTACGCGTCGAGGTCGAGCCGGGCGCCGTTCCACACGTCGCCCAGCATGTCAGGCGGCGGGCGCGTCGGGGAGCGCCTTCATCTCCCGGACGCCGCGGACGCGGGTGATCAGCACGGCCTGCGCCACCAGGCCGGCCACCGCGATCCACAGCGCGGTGCGGTGGTCGAACAGGCCCGCCAGCAGGCCGCCCAGGGGAGCCCCGACCACGATCATGGCCCGGTTCAGCGAGCGGATCGTGGCGTTCATCCGGCCCTGGAGGTGGTCGGGCGTGATGGCCTGCCGGTAGGCCATCTCCGGCGGGCTGTCCGCGCCCACGCCGAAGCCCCACACGAGCTGCGCGGCCGACAGCAGGACCAGCCCGGTCACGGTCGAGTCCGCGAACGGGACCAGCGCGTAGGCCACCGGCGTCGACCACCGGCCCAGCACGATCACCCGCCCCGGACCGCCCAGCAGCACCGCCAACCGGGTGGACAGCGACGCGCCGACGACCGTGCCGAGCCCGCCCACCGCGAACGCGATGCCCAGCTCGAACGGCGAGAACCCCAGCACGTCGTAGCCGAACACCAGGAACACCGTCGCCGCCAGCCCGGCGAACAGGAACCACATGTGCGACGTGACCGCCAACGGCCGCAGCACCGGGTGCCGGTACACCCACGCCAGCCCTTCGCGCAGCTCACGCCGCAGGTTCCGGCGTTCGGGCGGCACGACCTGCTCCTCGACCCGCAGGGTGGTCAGCACCAGACCCGACGCCAGGTAGGACACCGCGTCCACGAGGATCGCCAGCGGCGCGCCGACGGCCGTGATCAACCATCCCGCCAGGGTCGGCCCGGCCGTCTGCGCCGTCGCCCGGGTCTGTTCCATGCGGGCGTTGGCGGTGGCCAGCCAGGTCGCCGGCACGAGCTTCGGCAGGAACGACTGGTGCGCCGCGTCGTACATCAGCGACAGCGCGCCGAATACCGTGACCAGCGCAAATAGCACCGGCAGGGTCAGCGCGCCGACGGCGTGCAGCACCGGCACCAGGCCCAGCACGACGAACCGCGCCAGGTCCGCGCCGACCAGGATCGGCCACCGCCGGTACCGGTCCACCACGACGCCCGCCAGCAGGCCGAACAGCAGGTACGGCACCCACGGCGCGGCCCGCAGCAGCCCCACCTCGAACTCGGACGCGGCCAGGTCGTCCATCGCCAGGACGGCCAGCGCCAGCGTCGTGATGTGCGTGCCGACCAGCGACACCGTGTCGGCGGCCCAGAACCGCAGGAATGCTCTTGTCAATTCGCCCCCTCAGGCCACAAGCTTGCCGGACCGCCGCGTGGTTCCGTGGCGGAAGGAGACGACGTGGCACCGACCCGTCGTTCAGTGCTGGCAGGCATCGCGGCGTCGCCGCTGCTCATCGGGGGTGGAGTGGCGCACGCGGCCACGTGGCGGCGCAAGTGGTCCGCTCAAGGCGGCTTGAGCGCGTTCGAGAGCATCGAGGACGACCGCGCGGACTCCCACCCCGGCGTCCAGCACATCTACACGCAGGGCAGCGACTACCGGTTCGACATGCACACGGTGGACCGCGACACGTCCACCGACCGGCAGCGCAACGAGGTCGCGGGGATGCGCGCCAACGGCGCGAACGTCAACATCTACCAGGGCGAGACGTGGCGCTTCACGTACTCGATGTTCATCCCCAGCACGTTGCAGGCGACGACCACGTTCACGCACATCATGCAGACCAAGATGCCCGGGGTCGGGTCCGCGCCCGTCACCGTGATGTCGTTGCGCCGCACCAACGGCGTGCAGAAGATCGAGTTCAAGGTGGTCGAGGGCAACGTCCTGGTCGGCAACACCGACCTGGCGCCGCTGCACGACAGGTGGATCGACACCTCGGTCGAGATCCGCGTCGGCGACGGCACGTCCGGCCGCGTCCGGTGGGTCGTGCGCAGCGGCGGCACGACCGTGCTGGACAAGACCCGCACCGGCGTGGACACCTGGTTGGGCGACCGGTTGCGCCCGAAGTGGGGCATCTACCGGTCGCTGGGCGACACCTCCGGGTCGCTGCGGAACTGCCACCTGCTGCTGCGGAACCTGGCGGCGGATAAGTTCGAGTGATGCTGCACGAGATCGCCGAGGCCACCCGCCGGTTCGCCGACCTGCTCGACGAGCGGCAGCGCGCGGAAGCGGTGCGCGACGTCACCGACGACGACCTGCGCCGCACGTGGGCCTACACGCCCGGAGCGCGTCCCGGGCTGGTCCTCGGCGATCTCGACCGCGCCCAGCGCAAGGCCGTGCACGGGCTGCTGGCGTGCGTGCTCAGCCCGCACGCCTACGCGCAGGCGGCGGCGGTCATGGCGCTGGAGGACGTGCTGGACGACCGCGAGGCCGGGCGGCGCGACCGGCACCAGGGCGACTACTGGACCGTCCTGCTCGGCGAACCGGGCTCGGACGAGCCGTGGGGCTGGCGCGTCGAGGGGCACCACCTGTCGGTGAGCGTCGTGGTGGCCGACGGGCGCGTGTCGGCGACCCCGTTCTTCCTGGGCGCGAACCCGGCGCGGGTCACCTACCGGGGCCGAACGGTCGCGCAGCCCCTGCGGCTGGAGGAGGAACTCGCCCGCGAACTCCTCGACCGCATGGGCCGCACGGCCCGCGGCCTGGCCGTCGTGTCCGACCGGCCGCCACCCGACCTCTACACGGGCAACGCGCCGCACGTCGGCGACATCGAGCCGCAGGGCGTCACGCCGGCGCAACTGGACCGGGCGTCGCGAGGCCTGCTGGTCGGGCTGGTGCGCTACTACCTGGACCGCCTGCACAGCGACCTGGCCGACGAGGAGTTCGACCAGCTCGACCTGGACCGCCTGCACTTCGCGTGGCAGGGCTCGGCGTCGCGCGGCGCCGGCCACTACTACCGCGTGCAGGGGCCGGAGCTGCTCATCGAGTACGACAACACGGCCAACGACGCCAACCACGCGCACTCGGTGTGGCGCAGGCGGTCCGGCGACTTCGGCGACGACCTGCTGGCCGCGCACCGGGCGGCGGTGAGGCACGAGTGACGCCGGAGGAGGCGGTCGCCGAGCAGGAGCGGCTGCGGCCGTCGGTGGTCACCGAGCCGGCCCCCGGGTTCGCGGTGCGGCACGTCGCCGGGCTCGACGTCGCCTACGCCGACGACGACCGGGTGGTCGGGGCCGTGGTGGTGCTCGACGCCGCCACGTTGGAGACCGTGGACGCGGCGGTGGTGGCCGGTGTCGCCGACTTCCCGTACGTGCCGGGGCTGTTCGCCTTCCGCGAGCTGCCGACGTTGCTGGCCGCGCTGGACCGGTTGACGGTGCGCCCGGACCTGCTGGTGTGCGACGGGCAGGGGCTGGCGCACCCCCGGCGGTTCGGGTTGGCCTGCCACATCGGGGTGCTGACCGACCTGCCCAGCGTCGGGGTGGCCAAGACGCCGATGGGCGCGTTCGAGGTGCCCGCGGCCGAGCGCGGCGCGTGGACCGACCTGGTGGACGACGGCGAGGTGGTGGGCCGCGCGTTGCGGACGCGGACCGGGGTGAAGCCGGTGTTCGTGTCCGTGGGGCACCGGATCGACCTGGACCGGGCGTGCGCCGAGGTGTTGCGGCTGTGCGAGGTGCGGTTGCCGGAGACCACGCGGCGGGCGGACGCCCTGGGGCGGGCTCACCTGAGGTAGGCCAGCTCCGGGTGCCGGTCGAGGTAGGTGTCCAGGAGGCTCTTCGCGGTCTTGGTGGAGTCCACGAGCGGGTGCAGGCCGAACGCCGCGAGCGCGGCGGGGTAAGTGCCTTCGAGGACCAGCCGGTCGATCGCCTTGACCGTCTGCACCAGACCGGCGGCGTGACCGGGCAACGGGCTGACCGCGTTCGGCCGCGCACCGCCCCTGTCAACCGTGCACGGCACTTCAACCACCGCTTCGAGGTCCACTGTGGACAACGTTCCTCGGTTGCGGACGTTGAGGATCAGGTCGGCACGCTCGTCGTTGGCGATGGCACGCATGAGCTTCAACGCGACATGCTCGTACCCGCCGCCTTCCAACGAGTCGCGCTCCTGCTTCATGTAGGTGGCTTCCCGTTCGAGCCGGGTGGTCTCCCAATCGACTTCACCGTCGTAGAACCGTTTTTGCTGCGCCAGGAGGAACGCGCCCCGGTCGTCACCCAGGGCGTCACGCGTGTCGTAGTAGTAGTGCAGGTACTCGTTGGGAATGACCCCCAACGCCCGCAGCCACTCGGACCCGAACAGCCGCCCTTCCTCGAACGACCGCAACGCGTCGTCGTCGCCCAACAGGCGGGGCAACAGGTTCTCCCGCTCGACGTACACGCCCTGTAGCCAGCCGAGGTGGTTCAGCCCGGCGTAGTCGAACCGTGCGTCCTCGACGCCCAACACCCGCGCCACCCGCCGGCACAGGCCGTAGGGGGAGTCGCAGATCCCGATGACCCGGTCACCGAGGTGCGCGGCCATCGCCTCGGTCACCAGCCCGGCGGGGTTGGTGAAGTTGATGACCCAAGCCTCCGGCGCGACCTCGGCGACCCGCCGGGCGATCTCCCGCGCGACCGGAACGGTCCGCAACCCGTAAGCGATCCCGCCCGCACCGACTGTCTCCTGCCCCAACACCCCGTGCGCGTGCGCGACCTGCTCGTCGATCGCCCGCCCGGCCAACCCGCCGACCCGGATCGCGGAGAACACGAAGTCCGCACCCCGCAACGCCTCGTCCAGATCCGTCGTCGCCGACACACGAGGCCCGAGACCGTCGGTACCGCGTGAGACGATGGAACCGGGGGCCGGAGGCCGCCCCAACACCTCCCGCACCCGAGCCAGCCGCGCCGCATCTACGTCGTGCAGCACCAGTTCGTCCACGAGACCGTCGCCCACCAGCGCCCGGTGCACCAGGGGCACCCGGAACCCGCCACCGCCCAGGACCACGAGCCTCACCGCACACATCCTGCCTCGCCGAGCAACCCGATGAACGCCCGGGTGAGCGGGTCGGGCTCCTTGTGGCTGTACGCGACCAGCGTGCGCCGCACCGGCGGGTCCACCCGCAGCACCACCCCGTCGAACCGCTCGGGCAGCACGTTGCGCGGCACCAGCGCCGGCCCGAGGCCCGCCGCCGCCAGCACGGGCGCCGCCGCCGTCTGCTCGGTCCGCACCGCCGCCCACGGCTGGAACCCGCGCTCCCGGCACGCCGCGTCCACCAGGTCCGCGAGCCCGTTGCCCGGCGCGTAGTGCACCCAGCCCTCGCCGGCGAACACCCGCAGGTCCACCGGCGAGGTCAACGCGCTGTCCGCCGGCACCACGACCACGAACTCCTCCACCCCGAGCGCGTGGGTGAACCCCGGCCAGCCCGCCGGCTCCGGCCCGATCGCCACGTCCGCCTGCCCGTCGGCCATCGCCTCGCGCAGCTCGTCGGTGTGCCGGTGTTCGAACAGCCTGATCCGCACGTCCGGGTGCCGCGCCCGCCACGCCCGCAACACCGGCGGCAGCACGCCCAGCGTCAGCGAGTACAGCGTGGCCACGTGCAGCTCACCGCACTCCAGGCCGCCCGCCCGCCGCGCCGCCGTCAACGCCCGCTCGGCGTCGGCGAGCGCCTGGCGTGCGAACGGCAGCCACGCGCGACCCGCCGGCGTGAGCCGCACCGTGCGCGGCAGCCGGTCCAGCAACGGCGTGCCCACCGCCTTCTCCAACGCCCTGATCTGGTGCGACAGCGCCGGCTGGGTGACGTGCAGCAGCTCGGCGGCCCGCGTGAAGGACCCTTCGTCCACGACCGTCACCAGGTACTCGAACTGCCGCAGAGTCATGAAGACACTTTATATCGACCAGTAGATCTATGCCTTGGACTTATGGGTGACGCGCGCGCACGATCGGATCATGGCACTGAACGACCAAGCCCGCGCCGTCCTCGACAAGTGGGCCGGCGCGGCGCCCCTGGAGACCCTCACCGCTTTCGAAGCGCGCCAGGCCGGCCTCGGGTACCTGGAACTCCAGGGGCCGAAGGAGCCGGCCCGGGTCGAGCACCTCTTCATCCCCGGCCCGACCGCAGACCTCCCCGCCCGCGTCTACTACCCGCGGACCGGCGAGGGTCCTTTCCCCGGCATCGTGTTCCTGCACGGCAGCGGGTTCGTCACCCTCAACCTCGCCGTGTACGACGTGGCCCTGCGCGCCCTGGCCAACGCCACCGGCCACGCCGTCCTCGCCGTCAACTACCAGAAGGCCCCGGAACACCCGTTCCCCGTGCCGCTGGACGACTGCCGCGCCGCGACCGAGTGGTTCCTGGACCACGCGGAGGAGTTGAACGTGGCGAGTCTCGGCATCATGGGCGACAGCGCGGGCGGCACCCTGGCGGCCGTGCTGTCGCAGGAGTTCAAGGACCGCCTCAAGTTCCAGGTGCTGGTCTACCCGCCGCTGGACACCGACTTCGAGACCGAGTCCTACGTGGACAACGCGCGCGGCTTCGGTCTGGAACGCGAGGGGATGCGCTGGTTCTGGCGGCAGTACTTGGGCGACCGCGAGGCCGACGCCGAAGCCGCCCCGCTGCGCGCCACGGACTTCACCGGCCTGCCGCCCACCTTCGTCGCCACCGCCGAGCACGACCCGGTCCGCACGGACGGCGAGCGGTACGCGCAAGAGTTGGAAGCGGCCGGCGTCCCCGTGCGGTTGCGCGGGTTCAAGGGCACGATCCACGCGTTCCTGCTGATGGACGGCGTGCTGGACGACTACCGCGTGCTGCTGGCCGAACTCGCCGACTGGCTGGGGGAGCGGTAGCGATGCCCCTCGCACTCGTCGCGCTGGCCATCGGCGCGTTCGGCATCGGCACCACCGAGTTCGTCATCGTCGGACTGCTGCCGCAGGTGGCGGCCGACCTCCAGGTGTCCATCCCGGCCGCCGGCCTGCTGGTGTCGGGGTACGCGCTGAGCGTCGTCGTGGGCGCTCCGCTGATCACGGCGTTGGGCTCGCGGGTGCCGCGCAAGCGTTTGCTCGTGGGGCTGATGGTGCTGTTCATCCTCGGCAACCTGCTGTGCGCGGTGGCCGACAGCTACCCGTTGCTGATGGTCGGGCGGGTCGTGGCGGCGTTGTGCCACGGGGCGTTCTTCGGCGTGGGCGCGGTGGTGGCGTCCGGGTTGGTCGCGCCGGACCGGCAGGCGCGGGCGATCGCGCTGATGTTCACCGGCCTGACCGTGGCCAACGTGCTGGGCGTGCCGATGGGCACCGCGTTGGGGCAGGAGTTCGGCTGGCGGTCCACGTTCTGGGCGGTGACCGCGCTCGGCGTCGTGGGTCTGGTCGGCATCCTGGCGCTGGTCCCGCCGCAGCCCGCGTCGGACGGGTTGCGCGGTGAGCTGGAGGTGTTCCGGCGGCCGGGGGTGTGGTTGGCGCTGGGCACGACGGCGCTCGGGTTCGGGGCGGTGTTCGCGTCCTTCACCTACATCGCGCCGATGATGACCGAGGTCGCCGGGTTCTCGCCGGGCGCGGTGACGTGGCTGTTGGTGCTGTTCGGGGCCGGGCTGTGCGTGGGCAACGTGCTCGGCGGCCGGGCGGCGGACCGCAGCCTGATGCCCAGCCTGTACGCGATCCTGGCCGTGCTGGCGGTGGTGTTGGCGGTGTTCGTGTTCACCGCGCAGTCGCAGGTGCTGGGCGCGGTGACCATCGGCCTGTTGGGCGTGGCGGGGTTCGCGACCGTGGCCCCGTTGCAGAGCCGGGTGCTCCAGCAGGCCGAGGGCGCGCCCGCGTTGGCCTCGGCGGCGAACATCGCCGCGTTCAACCTGGGCAACGCGGCGGGCGCGTGGCTCGGCGGCCTCGCCATCGACGCCGGGTTCGGCTACACCGCGCCGAACTGGGTCGCCGCGCTGATGGCGGTGGCGGCGCTGGGCGTGGCGGTGGTCGGCGGCCGGGTCAGGACCCCTGTTCCACCGCGGTGATCGCGGCGAGGAGCTCGGCCTTGCGTTCCGGGGAGGCGAAGCTGGCGTGCACGCCCGCGCGAGCGAGGTCCGCCAGCTCGCTCCGGCCCAGGCCGAACCGCTCGTGGCACAGCAGGTACTCGGCGTCGAGGTCGGTGTGGAACATGCCGGGGTCGTCGGTGGCGATGGTCACCGGCACCCCGGCTTCGAGCAGCCTGGGCAGCGGGTGGTCCTCGATCCGGCCCACGGCGGCCGTGCGCAGGTTCGACGTCGGGCACACCTCCAGCACGACCCCGTTGTCGCGCAGGTGGGCCAGTAGCTCCGGGTCGCGCACGGCGGCGGTGCCGTGGCCGATCCGCTCCGCGCCCAGGTCGCGCAGGGCCTCCCAGATCTGGTCCGGCCCGGTGGTCTCGCCCGCGTGCGGCACGCTGCGCAGCCCGGCGTCCCGGGCGATCGCGAAGGCCTCCCGGAACGCCCGGCGCGGCGCGTCGGACTCCGCGCCGCCCAGGCCGAACCCGACCGTGCCCGGCGGGCGGTGGTCGACGGCGTAGCGGGCGCTGGTCACCCCGAAGTCCCGATCCCACGTGCCGGGAACGTCGAACACCCACGCCAGCTCGACGCCGTGCTTCTCCCACGCCTCCGCCCGGCTCGACGCCAGCGCCTCGTCCAGCTCGTCGGGCGCGATGCCGGTCCGCAGGTGGCTGGTCGCGCTGACGGTCACCTCGGCGTAGCGGACGTTGCGCCGCGCCTGCTCCTCGGCCAGCCCGACCACCAGCGCGGCCACGTCGTCGCCGGTGGTCACCAGGTCGTTGACCTTGGCGTACACGTCGATGAAGTGGGTGAAGTCGGTGAACTCGTAGAACGCGCGCAGGTCGGCCTCGTCGGTGGGCACGCCGCGGTGCGGGTGCCGGCGGGCGAGGGTGAGGACGGTGTCGAGGGAGGCTGACCCGACGAGGTGGACGTGCAGCTCCACCTTGGGCAGCGCGGCGATGAATTCACGCATGGCGCGGGCGAGTCTGCACACCCGGTCGGCGCTGGTCAAGCCGCCGATCGTCGGGTGTGCGCCGGCTGTCCACAGTGGACTTGACGGCCACTTGACACGTCTTGCGCCTCAGGGGAAAGGTCTGCGCAAAACCTGTCGTGGACATGATGGGGGAACTGCCGTGAAGGGTGTTCGGAGAGCCGCGGTGCTCGCGGCTCTGGTGACGCTGCCCCTGGGAACGCTGCCCGTGGTCGCTTCGGCCGCGGAAGGCCCGGTCTTCAAGGACGGCGAGGCGCAACCCGTCTTCGACCCGAAGGACGTGGTCAAGGAGAGCGTGTGGGTCCGCGCGCCGGTCGACAGCGACCGGGACGGGCGGGACGACGAGGTCTACACCGAGGTGGTGCGCCAGAAGGCCACCGACCGGGGGCTGAAGGTCCCCGTGGTGTTCTTCAACAGCCCGTACTTCTCCGGCGGCAACGACGTGGCCAACCACAACGTCGACGTCGAGCTGTACGTGCCCAACCGGCACGGCGGCTACGACAAGCGGGACGGGTCGCTGCTCAAGGCGCAGGCGGACGAGCGGATCGCCGCCGCCGTCGGGCCCAACGCCGGTCCCATCCGGTCGGGCCGGTACGAGGACTACTTCATCTCGCGCGGCTTCGCGATGGTGTACGCGGAGTCGTTGGGCACCGGCAAGTCGTCGGGCTGCCCGACCTCGGGCGGGGTCAACGAGACCATCGGGTCCAAGGCGGTCGTGGACTGGCTCAACGGCCGTGCGACGGCCCGCAATGCCGCCGGCGCGGCCGTGAAGGCGACCTGGACCACCGGCAACACCGCGATGATGGGCGTGTCCTACAACGGGACCCTGCCCAACGCCGTGGCGTCCACCGGTGTCGAGGGCCTGAAGGCGATCGTGCCGATCGCGGCGATCTCCAGCTGGTACGACTACTACCGCGCCGACGGGGCCGTGGTGGCGCCCGGGACGTTCCAGGGCGAGGACCTGGACGTGCTCGCGGAGTACGTCTACACGCGCGAGGACCGTGAGATCTGCAAGCCGGTGATCGCCGAGATCGCCCGCAAGCAGGACCGCGTGACCGGTGACTACAGCGCGTTCTGGGACGAGCGGAACTACGTCAAGGACGCCGCCAAGGTCAAGGCCGCGGTGCTCGCCGTGCACGGCCTGAGCGACTGGAACGTCAAGGTCAAGCACGTGCACCAGTGGTACGAGGCGCTGAAGAAGCACGGCGTCGAGCACAAGATCTGGCTGCACCAGTCCGGGCACACCGACCCCGACACGCTGCGCTCGGCCGAGTGGCGGCGCACGATCAACCGGTGGTTCTCGCACTACCTGTACGGAATCGACAACGGCATCGAGAAGGAGCCGAAGTCGACCATCCAGCGCGAGGACAAGTCGTGGGTGGACGAGGCCGAGTGGCCCGCTCCGGGCACCGCGTCGGCGCGGCTGTTCCCGTGGGCCGGCGGTTCGGCCAAGGGGGCGCTGCGGTCGGCGTCCGTGCCGGGTCACGCGGTGGTGGAATCGCTGCGCGACGACTCGTCCAAGCTCGCCGACGACCTGGTGGACCTGCCCAGCTCCGGTAACCGCCTGTCGTACGCGACGTCTCAGACGGCGACCGACCTGCGCCTTTCGGGTGTCGCCCGGGTGAACCTGGCGATCTCGTTCGACCGGCCCGCGGCCAACGTGACCGCGCTGCTGGTGGACCGCGCGCCGGACGGCACGAGCCACATCATCACCCGCGGGTGGACCGACCCGCAGAACCGGGTGAGCCCGTCCCGGACCAAGCCCATCGCGCCTGGTCACACGTACCGGGTGGAGGTGGAGCTGGAGCCGCAGGACTACCTCGTGAAGGCCGGTCACAAGGTCGAGTTCGTGCTGCTCTCCAGCGACTACGACTACACCCTGCGGCCCAAGCCGGGCGCCGGGCTGTCGATCGACCTGACCGCGACCTCGGTGGAACTCCCCGTGGTCGGCGGGCGGGAGGCGTTGCGCCGTTCGGTTGGTTAGGAAGTAATTCACGAACTGTCTAGCTGGTGAGTCTTCCACTTGACGGCTGGGCGTGGTCCGATCACCACACCCAGTCGTCAAGGAGGTTGGCAGATGCGCCGCGTCTTAGTCACCGCCCTCGTCGCGCCGCTCTTCGGCCTCGCCCTCACCGCGGGCGAGGCCGTGGCGGCTCCGGCCTTCCAGTTGCCGTTCCCGTGCGGGCAGGTCTGGGAGGGGCAGACCCGGACCAACCACAGCCCGCCCAACTCGATCGACTTCAACCGTTCCGGTGATGACGGTGACCCGGTCGTGGCGTCCGCGGGCGGCACCGTGACCAGGGTGGCGAACGAGGGCAGCGTCAGCTACGGCCGGTGGATCGAGATCGACCACGGCAGCGGGTGGCGGACCCGGTACGCGCACCTGTCCGCGCAGCGGGTGTCCGTGGGGCAGACCGTGCGGATCGGGCAGCAGATCGGCAACGTCGGCTCGACCGGCGGTTCCACCGGGCCGCACCTGCACTACGAGCAGCGGCTCAACGGCGCGGACGTGAAGATCGTGTTCAACGGCTCCCAGGCGTACTACTGGGGGACGCGCAGCTACACCAGCCGCAACTCGTGCAGCGGGGCGACCGGGACGGTCAACACCAGCGGCTCGTCGCTGACCGTCCGGTCGGGGCCGGGGACGAACTACGCGGCGGTCGGTTCGGTGGCGGACGGTGCCACGGTGACCATCCGGTGCCAGGCGGTGGGCGAGTCGATCACGGGGACTTACGGCACCACCAACCTGTGGGACCACATCGGTTCGGGGTACATCTCGGACGCTTACGTCTACACGGGGTCGGACGGCCGAGTAGCCCCGGACTGCTGACCCTTCACTCCCTCTGAGCCGCCCCGGCACATCCGCCGGGGCGGCTTAGCTTTTCCCCTTCGTGGCCCCTTCCGTGATCCATTCGTGGTCCCTTTCGGGTGACGAGGCGAACTTGTCCACAGGACGGGCGGCCGTCCTCGCCTTCTGGTTTCCGGCCGGCCAGAGTCGATCACATGACGACTTCAGTGAACTTGGCCGGCGATGTCCGTTCCCCGGGCGAATTGATCGCCGCCCTGCCCCACCTGATCGGTTTCCACCCGACCGACTCGGTCGTGCTGGTGGTCCTGGTCGGGCAGGCGGTGGAGCAAACCCTGCGCGCGGACATACCGCCACCGCACGACGACCGCAGGGTCGCCCGCCACCTGGCCGCGCCGCTGTTGCAATACCCGAACCGCCGCCGGGTGGTGGCCTTCGTGGTGGGCGGCGGCAGCGGCGACCCGCCCGAACGACTGCCCCGCGAACACCTGGTGGCGCACGTGGAAGCCGCGCTGGCCCAGGTGGGCGTGCCGGTGGCGTGCGCGATCTGGACCCCCGCCACCGCCCGCGACGCCCCGTGGTTCAACTACCACGACCTGGGCGACGAGGGCACCGTCCCGGACCCGTCCGCCACGCCCCTGGCCGCCCTCGCCGTGTCCCGCGGCATGATCACCTACCCCGACCGCGAAACCCTGGCCAACACCCTGACCCCGGACCCGGAACCCGCCCTGACCCGCCGCTCCGCGGCCCTGGACCGCCTGGTGGCCGAGGCGGAGGCGGCTCCCTACGACGACCCGGCCACGTCCCTGCGCCACCGGGCGCTGGTCCAGGCGGAGGTGGTGCGGGCGGGCACCCGGAAACGCCCGCTGACCGACTCGGAGGTGGCGGCCCTGGCGTTCGCCCTGTCCGACTTGCTGGTCCGCGACGCCAGCCTGGCGTGCGCCGTGGGCGAGCACGCGCGGTCGGCGGAGGCACTGTGGGCGGAACTGACCCGGGCCACACCGCTGCCGGAACGAGCCGAGCCGGCGACCCTGCTCGCTTTCTCGGCGTACATCAGAGGGGACGGAGCTTATGCGGCAATAGCCTTGGACCGGGCGCAGGAAGCCCAACCAGGCCACCGATTGGCCCGCCTCCTGAGAATGGCGCTGGACAACGGAATGCCACCCGGCACAGTCCGCCAACTGGCAGAACGAGCAGCCGACCTGCCTTTCCCCGAGCACACCTGACACCGGGCGGGGAACCGCCGAAACCGCACAACCGCCGGCCGGCCGACCCACGGCGGGCGACCCACGGCGGGCGACCCACGGCGGGCGACCCACGGCGGGCGACCCACGGCGGGCGACCCACGGCGGGCGACCCACGGCGGGCGACCCACCGCCGCCGACCCACCGCCGCCGACCCACCGCAGCCCACCCACCGCACCAGTCGGCGTCGGCGGCAGGCTTCCCCGGTCCGGGCGGCGCTTCAGCGGCCCGCTCCGTCCCTCACTCGGGGCGGAGGGCGTTGAGGCGGGCGGCTTGGCGGGTCAGGTGGGCTCGTTCGGCCAGGTTCGGGGCCTTGTGGGCGGCCTCGGTGTAGAGGTGGGCCGCCGTTGTCAGGTCGCCGGCTCGTTCGTGCAGGTGAGCCGCCGCCGCGGTGTGGCGGGGGAGGGAGGTGTCCAGGGGTGCCAGGGCGGCCAGGCCCGCCTGGGGGCCGTCCGCCTCGCCGATGGCCACGGCGCGGTTGAGGCGGGCCACCGGGCTGTCGGTCAGGCGGACCAGCTCGTCGTACCACTCGACGATCTGCACCCAGTCGGTCTCCTCGGCCGTCCGGGCGTCGGCGTGCAGGGCGGCGATGGCCGCCTGGGCCTGGAACTCGCCCAGGCGGTCGCGGGCCAGGGCCGCCTGGAGCACCCGCACGCCCTCGGCGATCAGGCCCGTGTCCCAGCGGGTCCGGTCCTGGGCCGCCAGCGGGACCAGGGAGCCGTCCGCGGCGGTTCTCGTCCCCCGGCGGGCGTGGTGCAGGAGCATCAGCGCCAGCAGCCCGGCCACCTCCGGGTGGTCGATCGCCGCGGCCAGCTGCCGGGTCAGGCGGATGGCCTCGGCGGCCAGGTCCACGTCGCCCGAGTAGCCCTCGTTGAACACCAGGTACAGCACGCGCAGCACGGTGGCCACGTCGCCGGGCTGGTCGAACCGGACGCCGGCGACCGTCCGCTTCGCGCGGCTGATCCGCTGCGCCATGGTCGCCTCGGGGACCAGGTACGCCTGGGCGATCTGGCGGGTGGTGAGGCCGCCGACGGCGCGCAGGGTCAGCGCGACCGCCGACGACGGGGTCAGGGAGGGGTGGGCGCACAGGAAGTACAACTGCAACGTGTCGTCCACGGCGGGCGCGGGGCCGGGTGGGGGTTCCTCCTCCACCGCGTCCTCGCGGCGGCGGCGGGCGGTGTCGGCCCGGGTGGCGTCCAGGAACTTGCGCCACGCCGCGGTGACCAGCCAGCCCTTCGGGTCCCGGGGCGGGTCGGCCGGCCACGCGCGGACGGCCTCGACCAGGGCGTCCTGCACCGCGTCCTCGGCCGCCGCGAAGTCGGCTCCGCGGCGGACGAGGATCGCGAGCACGGCTGGGGTGAGGCTGCGCAGCAGGGCCTCGTCCATCGAGGTCACTCGGTGATGGTGGGAGGGGAGGCGTAGAAGGGGCGCAGTTCGAGCCACTCGTGGATCGGCTTGCCGCCGGCGCCGGGGGCCGCCGACAGCTCCCCGGCCAGCTCGACCGCGCGCTCGTAGCTGTCCACGTCGATGACCATCCAGCCGGCGATGAGGTCCTTGGTCTCGGCGAACGGGCCGTCGGTCACCGGCGGGCGACCCTCGCCGTCGTAGCGGACCCAGGTCCCCTCGGGGGCGAGGGCCTGCCCGTCGACGAACTCGCCGGTCTGCTCCAGCCGAGCGGCGAAGTCGCTCATGTACCGCACGTGCGCGGAGATCTCCTCCGGCGTCCACTTCTCCATCGGGACGTCGTTGACCGCCGCCGGAGCGCCGCGGTAGTGCTTGAGCAGCAGGTACTTGGCCATCGTCGTTCTCCTCGGTGTCCTCGCGACCCATTGTGGTCGCGTTCACCTCGGGGACGGAGCGGCGCACCGGATCTCGACATCACCGCCGAAGATTTTCTCGCCGGGATCGAGCCGGACCCGCGGACGAGCGCGCCCGCGCCACGGCCGGGTGGCGTGGCGCGGGCGCGACCGCGGACGTCAGAGCAGCTCGGGGCGCTTCCAGGGCTCGCCGAGCACGTGTTCGGCCAGGAACGCGAACACGGTCTCGTACCAGACCTTGGTGTTGCCGGGCGTCAGGATCCAGTGGTTCTCGGTCGGGAAGTACAGGAACTTCGCCGGCACCCCGTGCCGCACCAGGTCGAAGAACAACCGCTGGCCCTCGCCGACCGGCACCCGGTAGTCCTTGTCGCCGTGGATCACCAGCATCGGCGTCTTGATGTCGGCGACGCGCAGGTGCGGTGAGTTCGCGCGCACCCGCTCGTCGTCGCGCTGCGGGTCGCCGACCTCGCGGATCCAGTAGTACGAGCTGTCCGTGGTGCCGGTGAACGCGTCGAGGTGCCACAACGACGCGTGCGTCACGATCGCCTTGAACCGGTCGGTCTGCGTGGCGATCCAGTTCGACATGTACCCGCCGAACGAGCCGCCCATCGCGGCGGTCCGGCTGTCGTCGATGTCCGGCCGCCGCACGGCCACGTCGGTGATCGCCATCAGGTCGGTGTAGGGCTTGGCACCCCAACTGCCCCAGCCGGCCTGGATGAACTCCTGGCCGTACCCGAGCGACAGCGCCGGGTCGGGCAGCAGGACGGCGTACCCGCGCGCGGCCATCAGCCACGGGTTCCACCGCCAGCTCCACGCGTTCCAGCTCATGATCGGACCGCCGTGCACCCACAGCAGCAGCGGCGCGGGGTCGTCCGCCGAGCAGCCCGCCGGCAGCACCAGCCACGCCCGCACGGTCCGGCCGTCCGCCACGACGGTCGAGACCTCGGTCAGCGTGCCGGGCAGCGACTCCACGGCACCGGGCGCGGGCAACGCGACCGGGTGCTGGTCCGCGCCCGTCAGGTCCAGGCGCACCGGCCGCGGCGGGTGGTCCCACCCGCTGCGCAACGCGTAGACGTGGTCCCGACCCACGATGACCTCGCTGTACGCGCCCGACGCGGTCAGCCGGACCACCTCGCCGGAGGCCAGGTCGAGCCGGAAGACCGGCTGGTGACCCCGCTGCGCGGCGGTGAAGTAGACGGCCGTGCCGTCCGGCGCGACGACCGGGTGCTCGACCTCCTCCACGAAGTCCGGCAGCAGCTCGGCGACCTCGCCGGCCAGGGAGATCCGCACCAGGGCGTTGCGCCACGTCCGGTCGCCGGTGGAGTCCAGCGCGCGCACCGCGACCACGCCCGACGAGTCGGGCAGGAACGCGACCTGGCCGAACGAGTGCCCGTCCTGGTCGGCCAACACCCGGCTGGACGACCCGTCGGCGGCGACCAACCGCAACCGGACCCGAGCGCCGTAGGACGCGCTGACCTCGACGCGCTCGGTGTGCACGACCCACCGGCCGTCGGGGCTGATCACGGCGGCGTCGTCCAGCCGGGCCGCCGACTCGGGCGTGAGGTCGACCAGCGCGGCGGGATCGAGGCGCTCGCCGGCGGAGTCCGCTGAGCTCGCCGCGGTGGAGCCCGCCGCCGAGCCGAGGCCGGCCGCCGCCGAGCCCGAGCCGGCCGCCACGCCGGAGCCGGTCGCCGCCGAGCCGAGGCCGGCCGCCGCCGAGCCCGAGCCGGCCGCCGTGCCCGCGTCGGGCAGGGTGCCGGTCAGGAGGCGGGGGTAGGCGGGGCCTAGGTCGGTGTCCCAGTAGCGGACCGGGTAGGACTCGTGCAGGATCGCCGTCACGCCCGCGTCCTCGCGGGCCTTGCGCAGGTTCGCGTCCTCGGTGAACGCGCCGCCCGGGTGGGCGCCCGCCGTCAGCAGCAGCGTGCCCGACTCGCCGGCCACCACGACCCGGTCCACGCCGCCCGCCGGGCGGAACAGCTCCCGCGCCTCACCCGCCGGCGGCAGCAGCCACAGCGCCGTCTTGTCCTTCGTGGACCCCGGGTCGTTCGGCTTCGCTTGCGGGTCCGGCCTACCCGAGAGGAACAGAAGATCACCCGACGGCGTGAACACCGGGTTCGACTCGCCCTTCGCGCCGCGCGTCAGGCGGCGGGCCGGGCGGGCGCCGGCGGGGTCGATCTCCCACAGCGCGCCTTGCCACGTCTTGCCGTCCGGGGCCAGGTCCGCCACGACCGCCACCAGGCGCGTGCCGTCGGGGGACAGGGCCAGCGACCCGACCCTCGGCATCCGGGTGTACGCGGTCAGGTCGGCGAAGTCCTCCGCTCCGATCGCCGCGCCCATCAGGCCCCCCGCGACCGGGACCGGGTGAACTCCCACGCGTCGCGCACGATGCCGGCCAGGTCCACCCGCTCCGGCTTCCAGCCCAGCTCGGTGCGCGCCTTCTCGCTGGAGGCCACCAGCACCGCCGGGTCGCCCGCGCGGCGCGGCGCGACGTCGGCCGGGATCTCGTGGCCGGTCACCTCGCGGCAGGCCTCGACGACCTGCTTGACCGTGAAGCCGAAACCGTTGCCCAGGTTGTAGATCCGGTGCTCGCCCGCCGTCGCGGCGCCGATCGCCTTCACGTGTGCGTCCGCGAGGTCCACCACGTGGATGTAGTCGCGCACGCACGTGCCGTCCTCGGTCGGGTAGTCGTCGCCGTACATGGCGACCTTCTCCCGCGTCCCCGAGGCGACCTGCAGCACGATCGGGATCAGGTGCGTCTCGGTGGCGTGCCGCTCGCCGAACCGGCCGTACGCGCCGGCGACGTTGAAGTACCGCAGGGACACCGCCGCCAGGCCGTGCGCCGCCGCGTAGCCGGTGATCGCGTGGTCGATCGCGAGCTTGGTCGCGCCGTAGGTGTTGGTCGGCCGGGTCGGCGCGGTCTCCGGGATCGGCACCTCGTCGGGCTCGCCGTAGCAGGCCGCGGTCGAGGAGAACACCAGCCGCGGGGTGCCGTGCTCCAGCATCGCGTCCAGCAGCACCAGCGCAGTGCCGACGTTCCCGTGCCAGTACTTCGCCGGGTCCTGCATGGACTCGCCGACCAGCGACTTGGCCGCGAAGTGCAGGACGCCGTCGAAGCCCTCGGCCAACACCTCGCCGATGACGTCGTTGATGTCGGCCTCGATGAGCCGGACCCCGTCGGGGACCGCGTCGGCGTGCCCGGTCGACAGGTCGTCGAGCACGACCACCTCGTGACCGGCCTCGACCAGTCGAGCCGCGCACACGCTGCCGACGTACCCGGCACCGCCCGTCACGAGCAGCTTCACCGTGATCCCCGCTTTCCTCTACTCGTCCGTGAAATCGTCCCGGCCCGCGCCCGCCGAGGGCACCGCCGGGAAGGTCCTCGGGGCGGTCCAGCCGCGTCGCGCGTACGCCGCGAGCACGGTCCGCACCACCTCGTCGTGCCTTTCGGCGGGCGTCAACGCGATCGCCGAACCGCCGAACCCGCCGCCGACCATCCGGGCGCCCAGGGCGCCCGCGGCCAGCGCGGCGTCCACCGCGACGTCCAGTTCCGGGCAGGACACCCGGTAGTCGTCGCGCAGGCTCTCGTGCGACGCGGTCAGCAGCGGCCCCAGTTCCGCCATGCCGCCCGCGCGCAGCACGTCCACCGAGCGCAGCACGCGCTCGTTCTCCGTCACCACGTGCCGCGCCAACGGCTTGAGCCGGTCCGGCAGGCGGTCCACGTCCGCGTGGGCCGCGTCCCGCAGCGCGGGCACGCCCAACAGCGCCGCCGCCTCCTCGCAGCCCGCCCGGCGCGCGCCGTAGCCGCCGTCGAGGTTGGAGTGGTGGGCGCGGGTGTCGATCACGAGAACTTCCAGGCCGGACGCCGCCGCGTCGAACGGCACCTGCTCGGTCTTGCCCGACCGCACGTCCAGGAACAGCACGTGCGCCTCGGTGCACAGCAGCGACGCGGTCTGGTCCAGCAGACCGGTCGGCGCGCCCACGAAGTCGTTCTCCGCCCGCTGCACCCAGCGGGCGATCTCCGGCCGGTCCTCGGGCACCCCGGAAAGCCCCAGCAGGGCCAGGGCCACCGCGCACTCCAGCGCGTGCGAGGACGACAGCCCCGCGCCGGCGGGCACGTCACCCGCGATCACCAGGTCCGCGCCGGAGGTGACGCCGTGTCCGCGCAGCACCCAGGCGACCCCGGCCGGGTACGCGGCCCACCCGGTCACCGCGCCGGGCTCCAGGGCGGCCACCGCGACCGGCTCGGCGCGCTGCACGCCGCCGTCGTCGCCGAGGGTGGCCACGGTCAGCAGGCCGTCGGCGCGCGGGGACGCGGCCACGGCCGTGCGGTGGGGCAGGGCGAAGGGCAGCACGAACCCGTCGTTGTAGTCGGTGTGCTCGCCGATCAGGTTGACCCGACCGGGCGCCGACCACACACCGCGCGGGGCGGCGCCGTGCAGGCGGCCGAACGCCGCCGCGGCCCGCCGTGCCTGCTTCTCCCGCCCCAGGCTCACCTGGCCTGCACCAGGACCGCGTGCGCCACGGACGGGTCGAGCTCGGCCGTCGTGCCGTTGCCGCGGACCTGCACCACCTTCGCGCCGCCCATCGAGTCGACGTCCACCGTGCCACCCGGCACCACGCCCGCCGCCTTCAGCTCGGCCATCAGGTCCGGGTCGAGCTGCACGTGCTCGGCGATCCGCCGCACCTCGACGCGACCGCCGCCGCGCCGGGCCACCTCGTCCACGCGGACCAGGTCGGACTCCGCCGGCGGGGCCGGGTCGCCGTCGCCCAGCTTGTCCAGGCCGGGGATGGGGTTGCCGTACGGGGAGGTGGTGGGGTTGCCCAGCAGCTTGACCAGCTTGCGCTCGACGGCCTCGCTCATGACGTGCTCCCAGCGGCACGCCTCGCTGTGCACGTGCTCCCACTCCAGGCCGATGATGTCGACCAGCAGGCGCTCGGCGAGCCGGTGCTTGCGCATGACCGCGATGGCCAGGCTCCGGCCCTGCTCGGTCAGCTCCAGGTGGCGGTCGTCGGCGACGACGACCAGGCCGTCGCGCTCCATCCGCCCCACGGTCTGGCTCACCGTGGGACCGCTCTGGCCGAGCCGCTCGGCGATGCGGGCGCGCAGAGGCACGACGCCCTCTTCTTCGAGCTCGTAGATCGTGCGGAGGTACATCTCCGTGGTGTCGATGAGGTCGTTCACACCCGCTCCCCTTCGTATGGTGCCAATGCTAGTCGCCCGGTGAGGGGTGCAGGATGGTGCCGTGCATCCATTGATCAGCACCGAAGCCCTGGTCTCCGCGCTCGCCGACGCCGCTGGGCCGGTCGTGGTGGACGTCCGCTGGCGGCTGGGCGGACCTCCCGGACGTCAAGACTACGAGGTCGGCCACATCCCGGGCGCGCACCACCTCGACCTGGACACCGACCTCTCCGCCGCGCCGGGCGCGGGCGGGCGCCACCCGCTGCCCGCGCCGGAGGACCTGCAGCGCGTGCTTCGCTCGATCGGGATCGACCGGGGTCACCCGGTCGTGGTGTACGACGGTGGTGACGGGTCGGTCGCGGCGCGCCTGTGGTGGCTGCTGCGGTGGGCCGGGCACCGCGAGGTGGCCGTGCTGGACGGCGGGTTCGCGGCGTGGGTCGCGGAAGGCCGGCCGGTGACGACCGAGGTCCCGCCGGCGACCGAGGGCGACATCGTGGTCGAGCCCGGCGCGATGCCCGTGGTGGACGCCGACGAGGCCGCGGCGCTGGCCCGCGAGGGCGTGCTGCTCGACGCCCGCGCCGCCGCCCGCTACCGGGGCGAGACCGAGCCGGTGGACCCGCGCGCGGGGCACATCCCGGGCGCGGTGAACGCCCCCTCGACCGAGCACGTCGGCGCGGACGGCCGCTGGCAGGCCCCCGCGGCGCTGGCGGAACGGTTCCAGGCGCTGGGCGTGCGTGACGGCGTGCGCGTGGGCGCTTACTGCGGGTCGGGCGTGACGGCGTCGTCGGTCGTGCTGGCCCTGGAGGCGGCCGGCGTGACGACCCCGGACGAGCCGGCCGAGCTGTACGCCGGCTCGTGGTCGCACTGGTGCGTGGACCCGTCCCGGCCGCTGGCGACCGGCCCCCACCCCTGATCCGCGCGAGCCCCGCGGGGCCGCCGTCGAACTCAGGCGTTGGGGATCTTCTCGAAACCCTTGGTCGCGAGCTTCAGGGCCGCCTCGCAGGGCTTGCCGCTGTCGTCGATCGGCGTGACGTTGGCGGTGAAGGCCGGGGTGAGCCCGACGGTGCCCGGCTCGTCCAGCACGACCACGACGGTGCAGGAGCCGCCCTCCTCCTGCACCTCGTACGCGGTGTTGCCACCGATCTCGAACTCCCGGCGCTCCTGGTCGTCGGTGGTGTCGAAACCGACCCGGAACAGCACCAGCGTGAACGGGTCGTCGGTGCTCTGCACGCAGCCCGGGTCGCCGGGCTTCTGCGCGCCGACGGCCTCGGCGACGTCCTGCGGCGTGAGCAGCTCGCAGCTGTCGTAGCCCTCGGACTTCTTGCGCGTGCCGACCTTCACGCTCCCGCCCGAGCTGCCCGGCTTGGTGACCGTGGTGCTCACCGCGGTCTTCCGCCCGCTCGTGGACTCCTTGGTCGAGCTGGGCTTGCCGGACGTCGTCTTGCCGGCGCTCGACCCGCCCGCGGCCGGCTTCGCGGAGCCGGTGACCGTCGTGGCGCACGCGGACAGGCCGAGCACGAGGGCCAGCGCCAGCGTGGCCGTGAGGGTGGTGGAGCGTCGCATGTCCTGTCTGACCCCGTTCCGACGCGCGGGGTTCCATCCTGGGTGAACGCGTTCCGCCCCGGCCCGTCGCGGCAGACTCTAGGACCTGCCGGTGCGGTCGCACGTCGGGAGCGGCCAAGCTGTGATCACACCACCGGTGGGCGCGTGCATTAGGTTCCGGGGCATGGGCGCCGAAGAGGTCACCGCCACCGCCGCCGTCGTGTGGGACGAGTCGTTCCTCGGCTACGACCTGGGCGGCGACCACCCGTTGAACCCGGTCCGGCTGGACCTGACCGTCCGGCTCGCGACCTCGCTGGGCGTGCTGGACGGGGTCGAGGCGCTCGCGCCGCGGCCCGCGACCGACACCGAGATCGAACGCGTCCACGAGCCGTCCTACCTGTCCGCCGTGCAGGCCGCGCCGATGGCCGCGTGGGACGTCGGCCACGGCCTGGGCACCGCCGACAACCCGGTGTTCGAGCGCATGCACGAGGCGTCCGCGCTGGTCGTGGGCGGTTCGCTGGCGGCGGCGCGGCGCATCGCGTCCGGGGAGGTCAAGCGGGCGGTGAACATCGCGGGCGGCCTGCACCACGCCATGCGCGACCACGCCGCCGGGTTCTGCGTCTACAACGACTGCGCGGTGGCCATCTCGTGGCTGCTGGACAACGGGTTCGACCGCATCGCCTACATCGACTCCGACGTCCACCACGGCGACGGCGTCCAGGACGCGTTCTACGACGACCCGCGCGTCCTGACCGTCTCCCTGCACCAGAACCCGCTGAGCCTGTGGCCGGGCACCGGCCGCCCCTCCGAGCTGGGCGGACCGGGCGCGGAGGGCACCGCGGTGAACATCGCCCTGCCGCCGGGCACCCGCGACCCGGGCTGGCTGCGCGCCTTCCACGCGACCGTCCCGGCGCTGCTGCGGAGTTTCCGGCCGCAGATCCTGGTCACCCAGTGCGGCGTGGACACCCACCGCGAAGACCCGCTGGCCGACCTGGCGCTGTCGGTCGACGGGCACCGCGCGATCTACCGGACCTTCCGCGACCTGGCCGAGGAGATCACCGGCGGGCACTGGCTCGCGCTGGGCGGCGGCGGGTACGAGCTGGTCCGCGTGGTGCCCCGGTCCTGGACGCACCTGCTGGCCACCGTGCTGGACCGCGACGTGGACCCGGCCACCCCGCTGCCCGCGGACTGGGTCGCCGACACCGCCCGCCGCGCCCCGAACTGGCCGCTGCCCACCACCATGTCCGACGACGCCGACGTGGCGTTCGAGCCGTGGGGCGGCGACGCGGACACCCCGCTGGACGCCGCCGTCCGCGAGACCCGCCGCGCGGTGTTCCCGCTGCACGGCCTGGACCCCGACGACCCGAGGGACTGACCCGGTGGACCCGTACGACTACCCGCGGGCCTGGGAGGCCGACGTCGTCCTGAGCGACGGCGGCACCGTCCACCTGCGCCCGATCACCCCCGACGACGGCGAGAAGCTGCTGGCCTTCCACGGCCGGCTGTCCGAGCGGACCCGCTACTTCCGCTACTTCGGGCCCTACCCGCGGATGCCCAAGCGGGACGTCGAGCGGTTCACCACCGTCGACCACGCCGACCGGGTGGCCTTCGTCGCCCTGCTGGGTGACGACATCGTGGCCGTGGGTCGCTACGACCGCCTGGGTGGGGGCGACAGCGCGGAGGTCGCGTTCGTCGTGCAGGACGAGCACCAGGGCCGGGGTCTCGGGTCGATCCTGCTGGAGCACCTGGCGGCGGCGGCCCGCGAGCGCGGGTTGAGCCGGTTCACCGCGGAGGTGCTCGCGGAGAACGGCCAGATGGTGCGGGTCTTCCGGGACGCCGGGTACAAGGTCAGCCGCGCGTTCGAGGAGGGCGTGCTGCACCTGGAGTTCGACATCGACCCGACCGAGGAGTCGGTGGCGGTGGCGCGGGCGCGCGAGCAGGCGGCCGAGGCGCGCAGCGTGCACAACCTGCTGCACCCGCGGTCGGTGGCGGTGATCGGCGCGTCGACCGACCCGACCAAGATCGGGCACGCGGTGCTGACGAACCTCCTGGAAGGGGTGTTCCACGGGCCGGTGTACCCGGTGAACGCCGAGCACCGGTCGGTGCGCGGGGTCCGGGCCTACCCCTCCGTCCTGGACATCCCCGACGACGTGGACCTGGCCGTGGTCGCGGTGCCGGCGGCCGGCGTGGACGAGGTCATGGACGCCTGCCTGGCCAAGGGCGTGAAGGCGCTGGTGGTCGTGACCTCGGGCTTCGGCGAGACCGGGCCGGGCGGGTTGAGCGCCGAGCGGCGGCTCGCGGCGGAGGCGCGGGCGCACGGGATGCGGGTGGTCGGGCCGAACGCGCTGGGCGTGCTGAACACCGAGCCGTCGGTGCGGCTGAACGCGACCCTCGCGCCGAGGTTGCCGGGACGGGGTCGGACCGGGTTCTTCTGCCAGTCCGGCGCGCTGGGGACGGCGATCCTCGCGGCGGCGGCCGAGCGCGGGCTGGGCCTGTCCACGTTCGTGTCCGCGGGCAACCGGGCGGACGTGTCCGGCAACGACATGCTCCAGTACTGGGAGACCGACCCCGCCACGGACGTGGTGCTGCTGTACCTGGAGTCGTTCGGCAACCCGCGCAAGTTCGCGCGGCTGGCGCGGCGGTTGGGGCGGACCAAGCCGATCGTGGCGGTGAAGTCGGGCCGGCACGCGGTGTCCCCGGCGTTGGCGGCGACCGGCGTGCAGGTGGACGAGTCGTCGGTGCAGGCGTTGTTCGAGCAGGCCGGCGTGATCCGGGTGGAGTCGCTGGCCCAGTTGTTCGACACGGCGTTGCTGCTGGCCCACCAGCCCCTACCGGCCGGGCCGCGGGTGTCGGTGGTCGGCAACTCGACGGCGATCGGGCTGTTGGCGGCGGACACGGCGCTGGCCCAGGGGCTGGAGCTGGCCGGGCCGCCGGTGGACGTCGGCGCGCAGGCCGGTCCGGAGGTGTTCGCGGCGGCGGTCCGCGACGCCCTGGAGAACCCGGACACGGACGCGCTGGTGGTCGTCTTCGTGCCGCCGCTGGCGGTGCCGGGGGCGGCGTTCGCGCGGGCGTTGCGGGAGGTGGCGGGGACCAAGCCGATCGTCTCGACGTTCCTCGCGGTCGAGGGCGTGCCGGACGAGCTGGCGGTGCCCGGTCCGGACGGCGCGCCGGGGCGCGGGTCGGTGCCGTCGTACCCGAGCCCGGAGCGGGCGGTCCTGGCGTTGGCGCGGGCGGCCCGGTACGCGCGGTGGCGCGCCGAGCCTCAGGGCCACTTCGTGCGGCCGTCCGGGATCGACGCGGTGGCCGCGCAGGCGCTGGTGGACGGGTTGGACCTGGTCGAGGAGCGCCGGGTCGACGACGAGACCGCGGTGCGGCTGCTGGCGTGCTACGGGGTGGAGGTCGTGCCGTTCCGGGTGGTGCGGTCGGCGGCGGAGGCCGTGGCGGCGGCCGCCGCGCTGGGGTACCCGGTGGCGTTGAAGTCGGTGGACGAGCGGTTGCGGCACCGGACGGACCTGGTGGGCGTGCGGCTGGACCTGACCGGTGAGGACGCGGTGCGGTCGGCCTACGACATGCTGGTCGAGGTGTCCGAACGGTCCGATGTGTACGTCCAGCGCATGGCTCCCAAGGGGATTTCCTGCGTCGTGGGACTCCAGGACGACCCGTCGTTCGGCACGTTGGTGTCGTTCGGGCTGTCCGGTTTGGTCAGTGACCTGTTGGGGGATCGGGCATATCGGGCGGTGCCGTTGACCGAGACGGACGCGCGGGCGTTGGTGCGGGCCCCGAAGGCGGCTCCGTTGCTGGCGGGCTACCGGGGTGGGGAGTCGGCCGATCTCCCGGCGCTGGAGGAACTCGTGCTGCGGTTGGCGGCGTTGGCGGAAGATCTTCCCGAGGTGCGCGAGTTGGCGCTGGAACCCGTGTTGGCGAGCGCGGCCGGGGCGTTCGTGACCAGCGCCCGGTTGACCTTGGGGCCGCCGCCGTCTCGTCACGACACCGGCCCCCGACGGCTCCGGTCGCCCGGTGGGGGCCGGTAGGCGCGGTTCGGGGGATCGGGGATTTCCCGCCCACGCCGGAAAATCGCGGTCGGCGACGGCACGGTTCGGTGTGGACTTTGCTGGAATGTCGTGTGGCTGGTGGAAAGATCACCACTCCCGCGTTACGGCTATCCCGAGGTTGATGCGCAACTGTCACCCTTGACCGATCCGGAAAGGGTCAAGTTCGGCTCGACTATGGACGGAAAACCTTTCGCCGCTTAGGTTTCCGACATCTTTCGAGGACCCGAAAAGGGGAAGAATGGCACTGGCATCGCTGCGCGCCCTCGCTCTGGTGTGCTCCGCCGCGCTGGTCCTGGCCTCGTGCTCCTCCGGCGACGACACGACCCTCGTCGGCAAGGCGACGTCCAACAAGTTGACGATCGCCGTGGCCTACGACCAACCCGGCCTCGGCGTGCGCCGGCTGGACGGCGTCTACAAGGGATTCGACGTGGACGTGGCCCGGTACGTCGCGAAGGAGCTGGGCGCGGACGAGTCGAAGGTGAAGTTCATCGAGGCCACGCCGTCGCAGCGCGAGCAGCTGCTCACCAGTGGCACGGCGGACCTGGTCGTCTCCAGCTACTCGATCACCGAGAAGCGCAAGGAGGTGATCGACTTCGTCGGGCCGTACTTCATCGCCGGGCAGGACCTGCTGGTCCGGTTGTCCGACACGCGGATCACCGGTCCGGAGTCGCTCACCGCCGGGATCCGGCTGTGCTCGGTGGAGAACACGACCTCGGCGCAGTACGTGAAGGACCAGTTCGCCCAGTCCGTGGAACTGGTGAACTACCCGAACTTCAGCGACTGCGTCACCGCGCTGCTGGCCGAGCAGGTGGACGCGCTCACCACCGACGACGTGATCCTCGCGGGTTACGCCGCCCAGAACCCCGAGCTGCTGCGGGTGGTGGGGAAGCCGTTCAGCGAGGAGAAGTACGGCATCGGCATCCGCCGCGGGGACGCCGCCGGCAAGGCGAAGGTGACCGCCGCCGTCCAGAAGATGATGGACACCGGCGAGTGGCGCAGGTCACTGGAGGCCAACGTGGGGCAGTCCGGTTACGCCATCCCGGAGCCGCCCAAGATCAGCTCGTGACGTGGGACCCACTCCGATAGCGGTCTGACCGGCGGGTTCGAGGTCGTAGGCTCGCCGGGTGCCTGCTTCGCATTTCGCGCCCCAGTACCGAGCGGACGGACCGGTCCGCGCCGGTATCCCCGAGCACGGTCGCATCCCGCGCTACTACGCGGTGAAGACCGAGCTGCTCTGGCTCATCGAGGCGCTGGGGGAGGGGACGGCGCTGCCCTCCGAGCGGGAGCTGGCCGAGCGCTACTCGGTGTCGCGCGTGACGCTGCGGCAGGCGGTGGGCGAGTTGGTGCTGGAGGGCAAGCTCCAGCGCCGGCAGGGGTCGGGCACCTACGTGGCCCCGCCGAAGCTGGTGCAGCCGCTGTCGTTGGTCAGCTACACCGAGGGCATGCGCCGCCAGGGCGTGGACCCGGCGCGCAGCGTCATCACCGTCGAGCACCTGCCGGCGGACGACGTGCTGGCGCGGGACCTGCGGATCGAGCGCGGCGACCAGGTGGTGCACCTGGAGCGCGTGCTGCTGGCCGACGAGGAGCGGGTGGGGCTGGAGTCGACCTACCTGCCGGAGGCGCGGTTCCCCACGCTGCTGGAGGTGTTCGACCCGACGACGTCGCTGTACGCGTGCCTGACCGACCGGTTGGGCGTCGAGTTCGCGGAGGCGGAGGAGCGGGTGGAGACCGTGCTGGCGACGCCCCGGGAGGCGTTGCTGATCGGCACGAACCCGGCGCTGCCGATGCTGTTGCTGCACCGCGTGTCGCATGACAACGATGGCGTGCCGATCGAGCGCGTGCGGTCGCTGTACCGGGGGGACCGGTTCAGCTTCGTGGCCCGGTTGCGGGCCGAGGGGCGTTGACCGGGTAGAGCCGCGCCATCGCGTGCACGGTCGTCGTCATGTGGGCGACCAGGTCCGCGAGGGCCGCCGGGCGTCCGGGCCCAGGCGGAGCAGGCCGGTGGTGGCGTGGGCGACGGATCCCAGCGGGATGGTCGCGGTGTGCCAACCGGTCTCGTCCGGGGTGGCGAGGGTGTCGGTGGCCAGGGCGGCGGCTCTGGGGCCCAGGACATCGGGGAGCGCCGCCACGCCCCGCGGTGACAGGCGGATGGTGGCGGTGTCGTCGGCCCGTTCGTAGCGTTCGACCTGGTCCCGCCAGTAGGCGGCGAGGGTGAAGCCGGCGGGGCGGGTGAACGTGTCCGGCAGCGGACGGGCGTCCTCGATGGACGAGACCCGGCAGGTGCGGGGCTGGTCGTCCTTCGCGGCCACCAGGTACCAGGCGCCGGCCTTCAGGACGAGGCCCAGCGGGTGACCACGGCCGGTTCCGGGTGCCAACGCCGGTAACGGACCTCGACCGCCCGGTCCTGCCACAGGGCCTCGGCGACGGTCAGCAGGTGCGGCACGTCGTCGGGCTCGCGGTACCAGCCCCGGGTGTCGAGGTGGAACCGGTGGCGGATACGGGTCGAGGCCTCGCGGTAGGGCGTGGGCAGGGCGGCCGTCAGCTTCAGCTCGGCGGCGGCGACCTGCGCGCCCAGGCCCAGTTCGGCGGCGGGTTGGGGCAGGCCGGTCAGGAACAGCGACTCGGCCTCCCGTGCGGTCAGGCCGGTCAGCCGGATGCGGTAGCCGTCGAGGATGCGGTAGCCGCCGGTCGGGCCGGGTTCGGCGTAGATCGGCACGCCGGCGGCGGACAGCGCCTCGACGTCGCGGTAGACGGTCCGCGCGGTGACGCCCAGTTCCCGGGCGAGCGCGGTCGCGCTGAGCAGGCCGCGGTCCCGGAGCAGGAGGACCAGGGACAGGAGTCGGCTCGCGCGCATGCCCCGGAGCATGTGCGACACCACCACCGGCGCGGTCACGGACCGACCGGGGTTCCCCCCTCGCGTGCAACCTCCCGCGGGCCGACCGCGTTGTTAGCCCGTCCAAGATCTGCGGGAGGATGCCGGTGGCCGGTTTCGATCAAGACTTCGCCGACTTCTACTCGGCGCGGTTCGACGCGGCGCGGCGCACCGCCTACGCGTTGTGCGGCAACTGGCTGGAGGCGGAGGAACTGGCCCAGGGCGGCTTCGTCAGGCTGTACGCGAAGTGGCCGCGCGTGGCCGGCGGCAACGCGGAGGGCTACCTGCGCACCACCCTCGTCCGGCTCTTCCTCGACTCCAGGCGGCGGGCGCGCGCGAGGGAGCACCTGGTCGCGGAGACACCCGAGCGGCCCGAGCACTCAAGGGACCTGGCGCGCGTCGACGAGCAGCAGTCGCTCCTGGCGGCGCTGCAGGACGTGCCGCCCCGGCAGCGGGCGACGCTCGTGCTGCGCATCGTCCACGACCTGCCCGTCGAGCAGGTCGCCCAGGTGCTGCGGTGCTCGGCGGGCACCGTCAAAAGTCAACTGTCACGAGGGATGCAGGCGTTGCGGGCGGCGTACCGCGAGGCCGACACAGCGGAGCGGAGCGTGCGTGATGTGGGATGAGGACGACATCGGGGCCGCGTTGCGTGCCGAGCTGGCGCAGCAGACCCCGCCGAGGACCCGTGACGGGCTGGACGACGCGGTCGCGCGTGGCCGCCGGCGGCGTCGGCGCCACCAGTTCGGCGCCGTGCTGGTGACGATGACCGCGGTCGCCGGGGTGGCCTCGGTGGTGGTCGGCGTGGGAGCCCTCCCGTCGGGAGGTCGGGACGTCGCCGCGACCGGCACGTCCACGTCCGGGACGTCCGCGAGCGAAGCGCCGTGGCCGCGGGCCGACCTGCCGACGCACTCCCCGCACACCACGTGGACCCCGGCGCCGACCGCGCGACCACCGGCCGGCTGGCAGACCGGGCCGGTGCCCGGGTGCGAGGTCCCCGACACCACCGGCCGCGACCTGGACAGCGCGCGCGGCGACCTGGCGGAGCTGCAGAGCCGGGTCCGGGAGACCCTGGCCGAGGTCATGGGGGTGTCGTTGGACAGCAGCGTCACCGGCATGTCGGTCCCGCGGCCGAGCAACAGCTCGGGCATCGTGGCCGACGTCCCGTCGGTGAACCTCCTGGTCGAGCGCAGGCGGCCGGCCACCGGGCCGAACACCCGCACCGGGTTCGACTACACCATCGACGTGGCCGACGCCGGGGGCGTCGGGAGCGTGGTGTTCACCTTCGGCCGGTTCACCGGTGATCCACTCGCCGCGGCGAACGAGCAGGCGTACGACATGGGCAACTGCCTGCCGCCCAAGCGGCACGTGCTGGCGGACGGGACCGTGCTGCAGATCTACGACGTGGTGCCGAGCGACCCGTTCGCGTCGCTGGACCAGACCCTGCGGATCTACCTGCCGGACGGACGGCTGCACTCGGTGTCGGTGCGCAACTTCAGCGGCTGGGACTTCGCCACCAACCGGCAGGACCCCGCGCGCCCGCACCGGGTGGGCCCCGGCCGGCCGACGCTGCCGCTGACGGAAGCGCAGATCGCCGAACTGGGCCTGGCCCTGGCGGGCTGACCACCCGGGGTGACCTGCTCGCTGGCGACGGCGGGTGGCGCTGCGGACGAGCAGGTGTCATGGAGTTCACCCGTGCCTGACGGGGAGGAGGCCCGCACTGGGGTGCGGGTCTCTTTTGTAACAGCGAGATAACTCATCTAGTCCACATGTGGAGTTCATCTGCGTGTTCCTGCGCGGACATGGGTGGTTCGCTGCGGCAACGCACCGTTCCCGGCGTGCGAGTGCTCATTGTGGGTGGCGGCGTGCTCGGGACCATGCACGCCTGGCAGGCCGTCGAACGCGGTCACGAAGTAGTCCAGCTCGAACGGGAACCCGAGGCCCGGGGAGCCTCGGTGCGCAACTTCGGCCTGGTCTGGGTCGGCGGTCGGGCGGCGGGCGCGGAACTGGACGTCGCCCTGCGGGCCCGGGAGCTGTGGGAGCGGGTCGGGGAGCGGGTGCCGGGGGTCGGGTTCCGCGCCAACGGGTCGCTCACCGTGTTGCGGACGTCCTTGGAGGTGGCCGTCGCCGAGCAGACCGCCGGGCGGGACGACGCGGCGCGGCGCGGGTTGCGGCTGCTGGACCCGGCGGAGGCGCGGGAGCTGAACCCCGCGCTGCGCGGGGACATGCTCGGGGCGCTGTGGTGCGACCGGGACGCGGCGGTCGAGCCGCGGGTGGCCCAGCCGGCGTTGCGGGCGTTCCTGGAGGCGTCCGGTCGGTACACCTGGTTGCCCGGGCGTGAAGTCCGGTCCGTGTCGGCCGGACGGGTGGTCGACGACCGGGGCGACGAGCACCGCGGGGACGTGGTCGTGCTGTGCACGGGCGCGTGGCTGGGCGGGCTGGTCCGCGAGCTGGCCGGGGACGTGCCGGTGCGCCGGGTGCGGTTGCAGATGATGCAGACCGAGCCGTTGGACGAACCGCTGACCACGTCCGTGGCCGACGGCGACAGCTTCCGCTACTACCCCGCCTACCGGGGCGCCGCGCTGGACGCGCTCAACCGCGACCAGCCCCAGCCCGAGGTGGCCCGCGCGCACGCCATGCAGCTGCTGGTCGTGCAGCGCCTCGACGGCGGCCTGACCATCGGCGACACCCACGGCTACGACGAGCCGTTCCCGTTCGACACCGAGGACGAGCCCTACCGGCACCTGACCGGTGTCGCCGAGGCGCTGCTCGGTCGTCCGCTGCCGCGCGTGCGGCGGCGGTGGGCCGGGGTCTACGCCCAGTGCCGCGACACCACGCAGGTCGTGCACCGCCGCGAGGTGGAGCCGGGCGTGTGGCTGGTGACCGGACCCGGCGGGCGCGGCATGACGTGCTCGCCCGCCATCGGGTTCGACACGGCCGAGGCGGTGGGCCTGTGACCGCGCTGGTGGTGCTCGACATGGCCGGCACGACCGTGCTGGACGACGGCCTGGTGGAGCGCGCCTTCCACGCCGCGCTGCCCGACGCGACGCCCGCGATGGTGGACCACGTCCGCGCCACGATGGGCCAGTCCAAGATCACGGTGTTCCGCGACCTGCTGCACGACGAAACCCTGGCGCAGCGGGCGAACACGGCGTTCGAAGAGGCCTATGCGGGACTGGTGGCGGACGGTCGTTGCGCGCCGGTGCCCGGTGCGGAGCAGGTGATCACCGACCTTCGCACGAGGGGCGTGAAGGTCGCCTTCACCACCGGGTTCGCCCGCACGACCCAGCGGCGGATCCTGGCCGCCCTGGGCTGGACCGACCTGGCCGACTTCACGACCACCCCGGCCGAAGCCGGTCGGGGCCGCCCCTACCCGGACATGGTGCTGGCCGCCGTGCTCGGGCTCGGCCTCACCGACGTCCGCGACGTCGCCGTGGTCGGCGACACGCCCTCCGACGTCCTCTCCGGCCTGCGTGCGGGCGCCCGCGTGGTGGCGGGCGTGCTCACCGGGGCCGGTTCCCGCGCCGACCTGGCCGGCGCGGGCGCGACGCACGTCCTCGACTCGATCCGCGACCTCCCCGCCGTCCTCGAAGGGTTGTAAGCCATGCTGCGCAAGGTTCTCGCCGTCGGACTCCTGCTGCTCACCGCCGCCTGCGGCGGCACCGCGGGCGGCAGCGCCGACGCCGACAAGACCGTCACCGTCTACACCGTCGACGGACTGGCGAACTGGTACGGCAAGCGCGCCGAGGAGTTCAAGGCCAAGACCGGCATCACCGTGCGGCTCGTGGAGAGCGGCTCCGGCGAGGTCGTCACCCGCGCCGAGCGGGAGCGGGCCAACCCGCAGGCCGACGTCCTGGTGACGCTGCCGCCGTTCATCCAGCGGGCCGCGAAGGCCGGGCTGCTGGCCGAGCACACGCCCGCCGACGCCGACAAGGTCGCCAACCGGACCGGTCAGTACACCGCAGTGGTCAACAACTACCTGAACTTCATCTACAACCCGAAGCTGTCGCCGTTCGCGCCGAAGACCTGGCAGGACCTGCTGGACCCGCGGTTCAAGGGCAAGCTCCAGTACTCCACGCCCGGCCAGGCCGGTGACGGCACCGCGGTCCTGCTCCAGCTCAAGCACGTCTACGGCGACCAGGGCGCGCTGGACTACCTGGCCCGGCTGGAGGCCAACAACGTCGGCCCGTCGTCCTCGACCGGCAAGCTGCAGCCCAAGGTGTCCAAGGGCGAGATCTTCGTGGCCAACGGCGACGTCCAGATGAACCTCGCCTCGATCCGGGACGACAAGTCCGAGTTCGAGATCTTCTTCCCGGCCGATGACAAGGGTGTGCGCTCGACGTTCGCCATCCCCTACTTCGCGGGCCTGGCCGCGGGTGCGCCCAATGCCGAGAACGGCAAGGAGTTCCTGGACTTCCTGCTGTCGGCGGAGGTGCAGAAGACCATCCCGACGGATGCTCTGGGGCAGGCGGTCCGGTCCGACGTGCCGGCCGAGGGCCGGGTGTCGGAGGTGCTCAAGGGCGTCGAGGTGTGGCAGCCGGACTGGACGGCCGTCGTCGCGACCCTGGACGCCGACATCGCCGCCTACACCAAGGCCGTCGGGCGATGACGCCGGCGGTCGAGCTGCGGGACGTGTCGGTCCACTTCGGACGGACGGTCGCGCTGCACGGCCTGGACCTGTCGGTGGCGCCGGGGGAGACCCTGGCGCTGCTCGGGCCGTCCGGGTCGGGCAAGTCCACCGCGTTGAAGGCCGTCGCCGGGTTCCTGCGGCCCACGTCGGGGCGCGTGCTGCTGGGCGGACGCGACGTCACCGACCTGCCGCCCAACCGGCGCGGGCTCGGGGTCGTGGTGCAGAGCTACGCGTTGTTCCCGCACATGAAGGTGTTCGACAACGTGGCCTTCGGGCTGCACGCCCGCCGGGTGCCGCGGCGGGAGGTGGCGGCCCGGGTCGCCGAGGTGCTGGACCTGGTGGGGATGGGGTCGTTCGGCGGGCGCTACCCGCGGCAGTTGTCCGGTGGGCAGCAACAGCGGGTCGCCATCGCGCGGGCGCTGGCGATCCGGCCGCCGGTGCTGTTGCTGGACGAGCCGTTGTCGGCGCTGGACGCGGCGTTGCGGGAGGAGATGGTCGCCGAGCTGCTGCGGTTGCGGGCGGAGTTGCCCGACACGGCGGTGGTGTACGTGACGCACGACCAGGGTGAGGCGTTGGCCTTGGCGGACCGGATCGCGGTGATGCGGGATGCGCGGTTGGTGGAGGTGGGGGCTGCCGAGGCCCTGTACCACCGGCCCGCGGAGTCGTTCACGGCGTCGTTCCTGGGGGCTTCGAACCTGATTCCGGTTGAGGTGGTGGACGCCGAGACGGTTCGGGTGGGGGCGGTGTCGGTTCGGGTGGGGGCTGAGTCGGTTCGGGCGGGGGCTGGGTCGGTTCGGGCGTTGCCGGGTGGGGTGGAAGGGCCGGTTGCGTTGGCGGTTCGGCCGCATCGGGTGGGGGTTCGGGAGTATCACGGGAGTGGGTTGGCGGCTCGGTTGGTGGCCGTTCAGTGGCGGGGGACCGGGTTTCGGCTGGAGTTGGAGTTGGAGCCGGGGCTGGAGTCAGGGCTGGAGTCAGGGCTGGAGTCAGGGCTGGAGTCAGGGCTGGAGTCGGAGGCGGGGCCGGCGTTGGGGGTGGGGCGTCGGGTGCGTGCGGATGTCGTTGATGTGGGCGGGTTGGCGGTGGGAGAGCTGGTGGAAGTGTCCATTCCGGACGGTTGTCCGTTGGTCCGGGTGGCGTGATGCGGCGGTTGGTGTGGGTCCTGCCGCCGGTCGCCGTGTTGGCGGTGTTCTTCGGGTACCCGCTGGTGTTGGTGCTGTGGCAGTCGTTCGTCGCGGACGACGGCGCGGTGGGCTTGCAGACGTGGCAGGCGGTGCTGGGGTCGGCGGAGTTCCAGCGGGCCGTGGTGCGGACGGCGTTGCTGGCGGTGGCGGCCACCGCCGGGTGCCTGGTGCTGGGCGTCTTCCTGGCGCTGGTGATCGCGTTCGCGCCGTTCCCGGGGGTGCGGGCGGTGTCGCGGCTGGTGGACGTGGTGCTGGCGTTCCCGTCGTTCCTGATCGCCCTGGCGTTCACGTTCCTGTACGGCAGCGCCGGGGTGCTGAACGCGGTCCTCGGGGACGGGTCGGTGGACTTCCTGTACTCGCCGTGGGGCGTGCTGCTGGCGGAGATCACGTTCTACACGCCGTTCGTGATGCGGCCGGCGTTGGCGGCGTTCAGCCAGATCCCGGGCGCTCAGCTCGACGTGGCCGCGAGTCTGGGGGCTTCGCCGCTGAGGGTGCTGCGTCGGGTCGTGCTGCCCGACGCCCTGCCGGCGTTGGCGTCGGGGGCCTGTCTTGTGTTGCTGCTGTGCATGAACGAGTTCGGGATCGTGCTGTTCGTCGGCGCGAAGGACGTCATCACGTTGCCGATGTTGGTCTACACGAAGGCGATCGTGACGTTCGACTACCCGGCGGCGTGCGTGGTGGCGGTGGTGAACGTGGTGTTCTCCGGTGCTTTGTACGCACTGCACCGGTGGGTGTTCGCGAAGGGAGCGGGCCGTGCTGCTGTGGACGCGGCGTAGTCGGGCGGTCGCCGTCGCGGTGTTCGCGGTGTTGTTCGCGGTGGTGGTGCTGGCGCCGTTGGCGATGATCGTGCTGGCGTCGGTGGCCGGGTCGTGGAACGGGGTGCTGCCGGCGGAGCTGACCGGGGCGCACCTGGCGGGGGCGCTGCGCGGGGACGCGGTGGCGAGCGCCGTGGTGAGCGCGCAGACGGCGGTCATCGCGGCGCTGGTGGCTGTGGTGCTGGGGACCTGGTTGGCGTTGGGGTCGGCGCGGGCTCCGGTCGGGGTGCGGAGGGTGGTGGACGCGGTTGCCCACCTGCCGTTGGCCGTTCCCTCGGTGGTGGTGGGGTTGGGGCTGCTGGTGGCGTTCAGCCGGCCGCCGTTGCTGCTCAACGGGACGCGGTGGATCGTGCTGGTGGCGCACCTGGTGATCTTGCTGCCGTTCACGTTCAGCGTCGTGTCGGCGGCGCAGCGTCGCGTGGACCCGGTGCTGGCGGCGGTGGCGTCGAGCCTGGGGGCCTCGCCGATGCGCGTGCTGTGGCGCGTGCAGGTGCCCGTGCTGTTGCCCGCGATGTCGGCGTCGGCGTCGCTGGGGCTCGCGCTGTCGATGGGGGAGGTCGGCGCGACGATCATGTTGTACCCGCCGGACTGGCGGACGCTGCCGGTGAGCGTCTTCGCGTTGACCGACCGGGGGCAGGTGTTCGCGGCGTCGGCGTCCACGGTGCTGCTGTTGGGGATCACGCTGGCCGGGTTGGTGGCGTTGGGGGCGGTGCGGTTGCGTGCGGCCGAGCGGTGAGGTTGGGGGATTCGAGAGCCGAGCGCTGATGCGAGCGGGGCGAGAACGGGGCGTTAGCGAAGTGTGTCCGAGTAACGCCCATTGGCAGGCGTCGCCTCGGGCACGTGCGGAGCTATCGTTGGTGCTTCTGAAGTGAGTCTCCCTCACCCGCAACGGCGCGGGGGAAGCGGGGGTGCGCCGTGACGTTCAAAGAGGAGTTCCTGGCGGAGCTCGAAGACTGCCTGCGCGGCTACGGCGCGGTGCCGGTCCTGGACCCGGGCGCGCTGGCGCGGTTCATCGAGTACGTGCGCCTGCTGCCGGAGGACGACGCCCGGCTGCGCTGCCTGGAGGGCGTGGACCAGGGGTCCGGGTCGTTCTGGAACAACCCGGCGGTGTGGTGGGAGGCGGTGCCGCGGTTCGGGCTGGCGGTCACGGACTGCTCGGTGCTGTTGGACCGGATGTTGGACGAGGCGATCAGTGACGAGATCGACGTCCTGGAGATGGAGATTCGGGAGCTTCCGGGGTGAGGTGGGCTTGGCGGCTCCTGAGGTCAAGAGCGAAGAGCGAAGAGCGAAGAGCGAAGAGCGAAAAGCGGCGCTCGCCGCGCGGCAGGCCCCCGGGGGGTGGAAGGGCGTCGGTTCGTTCCCCGTACGGCCTGCCGGAGGCAACCACCCTTCTCCCTTCTTGGCAACCGGAAAAGCTGGTTGCCAAGAAGGGAGAAGCGCGGTTGGGCTGCGCCCAGGCCGTACGGGGAACGAACCGAGGCCCTTCCTGTGGCTTGGCAGCCCGTTGCAGGCGCGTGCCTGTGGCGTGGGTGAGTTGCGGTTTTCGGGATTGGCGTGCGATGTTCCGGGCGTGTCCACGTCGCCCGTCATTCGTTCCGCTACCACCGATGATGCCGCCGAGATCGCGCGCATCCACGTTGAGGCCTGGCGGGCCGCGTATGCCGGGCACATGCCCGACGAGTTCCTGCGTGGTCTGTCCGTGGTGGAGCGTCGGCGGGCGTGGGAGGGTGTCCTCGTGGCGGGTGTGGCTAGCGTCTTCGTGGTGCTGGTGGGGGGCGAGGTCGCCGGGTTTGCGGTTGTCGGGGCTAGTCGGGACGACGACGCCGGGGCCGGCACCGGTGAGCTGCACGCCATCAACCTCGACCCCGCGCATTGGCACAGTGGTCTGGGGCGCCCGCTGTTGGAGCACGCCGTCGGCGCGCTCCGGGGGCTCGGGTACCGGGATGCCACGCTGTGGGTGCTGGCCGCCAACGCCCGTGCCCGACGGTTCTACGAGCGGGCCGGGTGGCGGCCGGACGGTATGGCCAGGGTTGAGACGATCGCCGGCGGGACCGTGGAGTTGGCCGAGGTCCGTTACCGCCGCACGCTGGTGACCGCGACCGTCGTGTAGGGCACGGTGATCGTGCCGCCCTGCGCGTCGATCGCGGCCCCCACGGCGTCCAGGACCCGTGCCAGCGCGTCCGCCGGGAGCCTGGTGAGGCCGCCCTGGGTGGGCATCAGGTCCAGCCACTCGTCCCGCCGGTAGGCCCGCTCCCACTCGAACCGCCACTCCTCGGGCTCCTCGAACGCGCCCGCGCGTCGGAGCCCGTCCGCCGTCAGGTCGAACATCGGCTGGTAGCCCGCCACGGCGTTCCGGGGGTCGAACGCCGTCCCCGGCCACGCGTACACCGCCGCGACCTCCTCCGGCAGCTGCGGGACGTGCCAGAACGCCGCGAACCGGCCGCCGGCGCGCAGCACGTCCCCGGCCTTGGCCGCCCCCGCCACGGGGGCCACCCAGTGCCACGCCTGCCCGGCCACCACGGCGTCGAACACCCGTCCCGCCGGGTCCCAGGCCTCGAACGTCGCCACCTCGACCTCGATCCCGCCCGCGCGGGCGAAGGCCGCCATGCGCTCGTCGGGCTCCACCCCGAGCACGCGGCTCCCGGCGGCGCGCAGCTGCCGGGCCTCGATCCCCGTGCCGCACCCGACGTCCAGCACCTCGGGCGCGGCCACGCGGGCGATCAGGGCGTCGGGGTAGGGCGGGCGGGTGCGGTCGTAGCGCTCCGGGTCGACGCCGAAGGACTCGGCCACGTCGCGGTGCCGCCAAGGCATAATGGGCATGTGCCCACTAGTAGTGGGCGATCGCCCACTCGTCAACCCGCTAGGTTCGTCGCATGCCGACCGGTGTGGCCCTGCGCGACGTGCGCGAGCAACTGTTCGCCGCCGCTGAGCGCGTGCTGCTCCGCGATGGTCCCAGCGGCCTGACCAGCCGTGCGGTGACCACGGAGGCCGCGGTGGCCAAGGGCGTGCTGCACCGGCACTTCACCGACTTCGACGACTTCCTGGCCGCCTTCGTCCTGGACCGGGCCGACCGGATGGCCCCGCAGGCGACTTCCCTGCTGGCCACCGCGGGCACGGGCACCGTGACCGACAACGTCACCACGGCCCTGGTCGCGGTGTTCGGCTCGGTGGCGGTGGCGATCGTCCCCCTGATCACGTTCCGCGACGAACTGCGGCAACGCCTGCGCCACACCTGGCCCGCGGGCGTTCCGGTGCTGACCGAGGCCGCGACGATGCTCGCCGACTACCTGGCCGCCGAACGCGACGCCGGCCGCCTGTCCCCCACGGCCGAGGTGGACGTCCTGGCCGCGACCCTCATCGGGGCCACCCACCTGCTCCACGCCGACCGCACGGGACCCGCCCCGGCCATCGACGCGGTCCGCCGCACGGTCACCGCGGTCCTGGCCGGCGCGCTGCCCTGACGCAAAGGTGCCGGGGAACCGTGTGGCTCCCCGGCACCGTCGTGCGAACGACCGACCTCAGTGCGCGGCCCCGGCCGGCGTCTCGGCCTTGCCGCCCTTGATGACGAACGCGCCGACCACCGCGACCAGCGACAGCGCCGCCGCGAGCAGCATCGCCGTGTGGATGCCGCCCATCTCCGCGCCCGCCGCGTCACCGGAGGCGACCAGGCCCGCCGCGCGGGCGCTCATCACGCTCACCAGCAGCGCCACACCGGCCGCCGCCGCGAGTTGCTGCGTGGTCGCGAAGACCGCGCTGCCGTGCGAGTACAGCCGCATCGGCAGCGACCCCAGACCGGCCGAGAACAGCGGCGTGAACGAGAACGCCAGGCCCAGGCTCAGCAGCAGGTGGAAGGCCAGGACGAACCCGGCCGCCGTGGTCGAGGTGAAGGTCGTGGCGAACCACAGGGACGCGCTGGTCGCCACCGTGCCGACGATCAGCAGGATGCGCGGGCCGACCTTGTCGTAGAGCCGGCCCACGAACGGCGACAGCAGACCCATCAGCAGACCGCCCGGCAGCAGCAGGAGGCCCGTGGTGAGCGGCTCCAGCTTCAGGACGTTCTGGATGTAGATCGGCAGGATCGTCGCCACGCCCAGCAGCAGGCCCATCATGACCATCATCAGCACGCTGGTGATGGTGAAGGTCCGCACACCGAACGTGCGCAGGTCCAGCAGCGCCCGGTCGGCGCGCTGGAGCGAGACCTGGCGCAGCACGAACGCCACGATGCCGATCACGCCGACCGCGAGCGACACCCACAGCGTGGCCGACGCCGAGCCGCCGGAGTGGCCGATGCTGGACAGGGCGTAGACCAGGCCGCCGAAGCCGAACACCGACAGCACGACCGACACCGGGTCGATCGGCGCGTCGCTGCGCTCACCCACCGGCGAGACGAACTTCAGGCCCAGCGCCATCGCGGCCAGCGCGATCGGCAGCACGACCCAGAACATGGCGCGCCAGCCCCAGAGGTCCAGCACCACGCCGGACACCGTCGGACCGATCGCCGGCGCCACGGAGATGACGATGGAGATGTTGCCCATCACCGCGCCGCGCCGTTCGGCGGGCACCAGCGTCATGACCGTGGTCATCAGCAGCGGCAGCATGATCGCCGTGCCGGACGCCTGCACCACGCGCGCCGCCAGCAGCACCTCGAAGCCGGGCGCGACGGCCGCGATGAACGTGCCCGCGCTGAACAGGCCCATCGCCGCGCCGAACAACGCCTTGGTGGAGAAGCGCTGGATCAGGAAGCCGGTGATCGGGATCACCACGGACATGGTGAGCAGGAAGCCGGCCGTCAGCCACTGCCCCACCGCCGCCGTGACGTCCAGCTCGTCGAGCAGCACCGGCAGCGCGACGCCCATGATGGTCTCGTTGAGGATGACCACGAACGTGGCCACCAGAAGCACGCCGATGACCGTGCGGTCGGCGCGGCTGAGCACGGGTGGCGGCGCCACGGCGTCGGACACACCTGCGGAAGTCATGCGAGGTCCCCCAGAAAGAAAACGGGCGCGCGAAAAAGCATCGGCACGCCGGACGAGGTCAACCCTACCCGCGCACCCCGACAATCCGGGCCCCAATTTCCCGCCGGCTCACACCGGCGCGCGGTACCACCGCCGGTGCACCAGGGGTTCCACGGCGAGCACGCCGGCCGCCGCCACGACCGATCCCACCCACACCAGCCAGTCCTGCGCGCCCACGACCGCCCACGCGACCGCGGCCACCACGACCACCGGCCGCACCAGGGTGAACGGCCCCAACCCGACCAGGATCACGAACGTGCTGGGACGCATCGGTAGCACCCAGTAAGCGATCAGTGACACCACGACCAGGACCGCGAACGGCATGAGCACCACCAACATCCGCTCACCCGCCCGCACCAGCTCGTCGTAACGGCCGCCGAGCACCAGCCCGGTCACCAGCAGCACCGCCACCACGCCGAGCCCGGCCCCGCCGACCACGAACCCCCGCCACCCGGACAACACGTAATACGAACGCTTGCGGATGCGCGCGTTGCGCCCGGTGGCCGCGCGGAAACCCGCGAACACGGCGTCCACCAGGGCTACCGCCACCAGCAGGAGCGGAACGGTCATGCCCGGACCAATCCGCGGACGCGTTGCCCCAACGCACGCTGGAACTCCACGGCCAGCGCGGGCTGAACGCCCACGACCGGCCGCATCGCGGCGCAGAACGGGTTCGCGTACTTGAACGACTCGAACAGGAACACGTCCATCCCGTCCGCCGCCCCCGCCGCGTCCAGCAGCACGTCGTCACCGTGCGCCCGCCGCGCCGACGCCACCCCGTCGTGCCGCCCCAACGGCTCCCGCATGCGAGCGCGGTGGAACAACCAAGCGCCGAAGGAAGCCAGCCTGGTCGCCGCGATGTCGTAGTGGACGAACGCCTGCGCACCGGCCTGGGCGCGGAAGAACGCGGGCAGGTCCGCGGCCGGGAAGTGGTGCAGCACCCCGGACGAGACGTAGACGGCGGCCTCTTCGCGCAGGGAGAACGCGTCCGCGCACACGAACGAGCACGCCAGCCCCTCTTCCGCCGCCAACCGCGACGCCTCGTCCACCAGCGCCCGGTTGAAGTCGACGCCGACCAGCTCCACGTCACCGAGCACGCCGGACGCGGCCAGGCTGCGCACCAGGTACCCGAGCCCGCACCCGATGTCCACGAGCCGGGGCCGCACGCCGCGCACCGCGCCCAGCAACGGCACCAGGAGTTCGGCGAACCTTTCCGCCATGTGCAGCTCTTCGTTGAGCCGCTGCAACTCGGTGTGCACCCGGACCAGCAGCCGGTCCACCGCCACGGGGTCCAGGTGCTCGCCGACGACCGGCATCCGCGCGACGATCCGCGCGCCCCGCGCGTCCCCGGCCGCCCGCAGCCGCGCGACGACCTCCGCCCGCCGGACCGGCCGCCGGGCACCCGTCACGGCGTCCCGGTCGACCACCAGGTCCGAGATCTCCAACACCCCCACGGCACCGGACTCTAGCGACCGCCCAGCAGCACCCGGGCCAGCACGCGCGGCGCGAACATGGCCGACGGCGGGTCCAGCAGCCCGATCGTGCGCACGAACGCGGTCGCCACCACGGGGTCGTGCCCGGCGACCCGCTGCAACCGCGCGACGTACCGGTTGACCGCGCGCGTGACGAGCGGCCGGTGGCCGGGGATCTCCGGCAACGCGAGGTCGCCGCCCGCGTTGAGCTGCCACACCGGATCGACGATCTTGGCGGCGGCGCGGAAGAACCTGCGCGCGAGGTCCCGTTCGCCACCGTCGCGCAGGCACCGCCGCAACGCCTCCGCCTCCAGCGCCGCGACCGTCATGCCCTGCCCGTAGATCGGGTTGAAGCTGCACACGGCGTCACCGAAGGCCAGCAGCCCCTCGGGGAACCGGGTCAGCCCTTCGTACCGGCGGCGGAGGCTGGCGGGGAACCGGTGGGTGCGCAACGGCGTCAACGGCTCGGCGGTGGCGATGGCGTCGAACACGTCCGGCGGCGCGGACCGGCGCAGGAACGCGAGGAAGGCGTCCTCGTCGGTAGGCGGGTGGTCGCCCGCCATGCCGACCACGGTCACCATCCACCGGCCGCCCTCCTGCGCGGCGAACGCGAACCCGTTCGGCCGCCCCGGCACGGGCCCGACGAGCACGAGCTTGTCCCGGTACGGCGCTTTCGGCCGCACCAGCCGGCTCACGTACATGGTGTCGATCTCGATCGTGTCCTCGACGGGGACCGGGAACCCCCACTCGGCCAACCACCGCCGACTCCGACCACCACGCCCCAAAGCGTCCACGACGAGATCCGCGTCCACCACGCCCGCCGAGGTGCGCACTCCGGTCACCCGCGCACCGTCGAACACGGGTTCAACGACCTCTTGCCCGTCCACCACCTTGACACCGGGGTAGGAGGCCACCCGGGCCCGGATCGTGCCCTCCAACATGGGCCGGGTGAGCTGGATCGCCTGCGCGCCGGTGTCCGTGCGCACCATGCGGTGCCCGTTGAGCACGAAGGTCGCCTCACGCGTGAAGTTGGAGCGGGGCACCCCTTCGGCGACGAACTCCTCCACCAGCCCCGGGAACATCCGCCCCAACACCTCAGCGCCGGCCAACAGCACGGTGTGGAAGTGCTTGCCCTGCGGCACGCCCCGCCGGTGCTCCGCCCCGGCCGGCAGGCTGTCGCGGTCGAGAACGGTAACCCGTTCGTAGTGCCCCACCAACGCCCGAGCGGCAAGCAACCCACCCATGCTCCCACCAAGCACCACCGCATGGCTCCCCATCGACCGACCCTCCCACACCAAGGGACCAGACCACTTCTCCCCGATTGCCATCCTCAGCACCCCGCCCCACCACTCCGCGCCGCAGGCGCCAATGGGCTACCAGCCACAGGAAGGGCCTCGGTTCGTTCCCCGTACGGCCTGGGCGCAGCCCAACCGCGCTTCTCCCTTCTTGGCAACCAGCTTTTCCGGTTGCC